>JACRAM010000020.1 GCA_016213405.1 Bacteroidota bacterium | reverse complement strand
TTTCTTTCATAATTCATTTTATGCCACAAAAACACAAAGACACAAAATTTCACAAAAGAATTTTTAGTGTTTCTTTCGTGTTTTAGTGATTTAGTGGCAGATATTTTTTTCTTATTTGAATTATGAAAGATGTCTAATAAACCTATCACCAACTCATGAAACAATCCCAAGCTTCGGGCTGGAAATGCGTAATGATTATCTTACCAAACTGATATTTCCATTTTTAATTATTTGTTCACCGCTGGTGAGAGTTGCTTCTAGGTGGTAAACGAATGTTGCTGCGCTCATGAGTTTGTTATTGTACATTCCGTTCCAGCAGATTTTCTGATCCGATGTTTCAAATACTTGTTCTCCCCAGCGGTTGTAAATAGTAAGGTGCATCGATGCAATGCAGTTGCCCATCACACATTCCATATCATTTTCCAGATCATTGTTCGGAGAAAATGCGTTGGGAATATATAATGCTCCGCAGGGAACATCCACGTTGATGGTAATGCAGGCGCTGTCTGTACAATTGTTTGAATCTGTAACCACCACGCAGTAAATAGTGGTTTGTAATGGCGTTGCTGTTGGGTTAGCGCAGGTAGTGCAGCTAAGTCCTTTTGAAGGAAACCATTGGTAGGTTCCGCCTCCGCTGGCAGTAAGTGTTGTGCTTCCGCCAACTCCAATGCTTGTTACAGTTGAAGTAGCCGCAGCTGTAGGACCCAGTATTTGTGTTACACTCACGGTTTGTGTTTGAGTGCATCCGCTAGCATCTGTTACTGTTGCCGTATAATTCCCTGCGCCAAGTCCTGTAGCGGTTTGTGCAGTTTGTCCGTTATTCCAATTATAAGAATAAGGAGAAGTTCCATTGCTGGGATTTGCTGTGGCGGTTCCGTTATTGGAAGTGCACCCTGCTTGTGTGGAAGAAACTGTTAAACTGAAAGAGGGGTTGGAAGTTACAGTAACAGTTTGAGTATTCGTACATCCGTTTGCATCAGTGACTGTTGCCGTATAATTCCCCGCGCCAAGTCCTGTAGCGGTTTGTGCAGTTTGTCCAATATTCCAATTATAAGAATAAGGAGAAGTTCCATTGCTGGGATTTGCTGTGGCAGTTCCATTACTGGAAGTGCATCCGGCTTGGGTAGATGATATAGTTACAGTTAATGTATTATTGGATGTTACGGTTGTCGTTTGCGTTTGTGTGCAACCATTAGCGTCTGCAACAATAACTGAATACGTTCCGGCAACAAGTCCTGTGGCTGTTTGAGAAGTTTGTGCAGAAGGATTCCATAAATAAGTATATCCTCCTGTTCCTCCCGAAGCGTTCGCAGTAGCAGTTCCGGTATTGCCGCTGCATGAAACAGATGTTGAACTTGCCGTGAGCAAAATAGCTGAAGGTTGGGTAATGGTAACTGATTGTGTGGTGGTGCATCCATTCGAATCGGTAACAGTTACTGAATAATTTCCCGCAGGAAAATTTGTTACTGCTGAAGTGGTTTGTCCGCTTGTCCAGTTATAAGTAAATGGATTTGTTCCTCCGCTCATCGAAGCAGTTGCAGCGCCCGTGCTGCCGCCATTGCACAAAACATTTGTCTGAGAAGTAATGGTAACGGTTCCTCCGCTTGAACTGTTGATGGTAGCAGTTGCGGTAGTGGTGCATCCGTTTGCATCCGTAACCGTTGCCGTATAATTTCCTGCTGAAAGATTTGTAGCGGAAGAAGTTGTCTGTCCGCCCGGGTTCCAGTTGTAAGTATAAGTTGGCGTGCCTCCGTTTGCATTCACACTGGCTGATCCGCCATTTCCGCAGGAAGCGGATGTTGCTGTTGCAGAGGATGTGAGAGCGGTGGGCTGGGTGATGGTAACCGTTGCTGTTGTGGTTGTGCTCGCAGCATCAGTTACAACAACAGAATAAGTTCCAACACAAAGTCCGGTTATTGCGCTTGTGCTTTGCCCACCGCTCCAGTTATACGTGTATGGTAATGTTCCATTCGTAGCTGTGACTGTAGATGTTCCTGTACACTGCCCGTTGCAAAGAGGGTTTTGTGAAGAGATGCCGGCACTTAGCACAGTGTTGCAGCATGCAGCATTGGGACAAAATTCCCAGAAATCCTGAAAGTAGGATACCATAAAATTATCTGATCCTGTTCCGATATATCCCTTGCATCCAATGGAAAAACCACTGGCAGCAAACCTTACGGGTGCCGGAACATTTGTTTGTGGTGTCCAGGTATTTGTTGCCTGATCCCATTCATAAAAATCCTGAAACCCTGTCAAAGACCCGGTAGATCCTGTTCCAATATATCCCTTGTTGCCTATAGAAAATCCTACGGCTAAATATCTGCCGGCTCCCGGAAAGTTAGCCATTTGCGCCCATGTATTGCTCGCTTGATCCCATTCCCATAAATCAGTAAGAGCGCTTCCTGTTCCAATATATCCTTTGGTGCCTATAGAAAATCCCACTCCTTCATACCTGCCGACAGGAATATTTGCTTTCTGTGTCCATGTATTTGTTGCCTGGTCCCACTCCCATAAATCATTTGGTGCACTAGTTCCCGTGCCTATGTATCCTTTTGTTCCAATGGAGAAAGACGAAGCACCTTCTCTTCCGGGTCCGCCCACATTTGATTTTTGTGTCCAGGTATTTGTTGGCTGATCCCATTCCCAGAAATCATTTACCTGTCCGGATGCTGTGTTTCCTGTTCCAATATATCCCTTAGTTCCTATGGCGAATCCAACGGGCTCCCATCTGGCCGTTCCCGGCAGACTGGCTTTTTGTGTCCAGACGTTGCTCCCCTGATCCCATTCCCAGAACACCTGGGAATATTGAGAACCAGCCGTTGATCCAAGTCCGAAATATCCTTTTGTTCCTATTGAAAAACCTACAGGAAAATCCATAGGTGCTCCGCCATAGTTTGCCTTTTGCGTCCACGTGCCTTGGGAAAAAAGATTTACCGAACAGCAAATGAAAAATAAAAATGCAAAAAGGGATTTTGTTTTCACGATACAAAGATAAACAACAGAAAGAGAAAGTCAATTTTAAAACCCGTAGAATAATATTCAACGGGTTAAATCAACCTGATAACCAAATCAGGAAACAATCCCAGCGCGAGTGAAAGGAGGATGGTGATGATGAGAACGATCTTAGTACCCCACCCAACCTCTCCGAATGGGAGGAGATTTTCTCCCCCTTCGGGGGAGATAGAAGAGGGGGCTGTGCTATACATCGTAATAATAACCCTGAAATAATAATACACTCCAATCAGCGAGCCGAGCACAGCGATGAGGACGATCCAGAGATAACCGCTTTGCAATGCGGAGGAGAATAAATAATATTTTCCGAAGAAGCCGGCAAGAGGAGGAATTCCCGCAAGTGAAAGCATGGCAATCGTCATAGCAAAAGCGAGGAAAGGGTTTTTCTTCGCCAGCCCGCTGAACGAATCAAAAGTAACTGCTCCAAAATTATTTTCAATGATTGCTAAAACAGTAAATGCACCAATCGTTGCCACCGAATAAGAGGCTGAATAATACAGCACCGCTCCCGCAGAAAAATTATTCATAGAGAGAATGGCAAGCGTCAGATATCCCGCGTGGGAAATGCTGGAGTAGGCAAGCATGCGCTTCACGCTGCTTTGATAAACAGCAGTGATGTTTCCGAGAAGAATGGTGGCGCCTGCCATCACCCACACCACATTCACCCACACATTTCCGAGATTCGCGAAGCAGAGGAACAAACGAAGGAAGGCGGCAAACGCGGCAGTCTTCACAATGCTTGCCATGAACGCGGTCACCTGCGTGGGCGAACCTTCATATACATCGGGCGCCCAGAAATGAAACGGCACGGCAGATGCTTTGAAAGAAATTCCGATGAGCATGAAAAGAATTCCGCCTGAAAGCAAAATCCACTGCGAATCGCTCGGTCTCGCCTGCGATGGAACAGGAGGAGTGAGATAAGTTTGAATCGTGTGCAAATCAAAAGTTCCGAAACAGCCGTAGAGCAGTGCAATTCCGAAAAGCAAAAATCCTGAAGCGAAGGCGCCCATCAGAAAATATTTCAGCGCGGCTTCGTTGGAAGCGAGATTATTTTTTTTGCTTCCTGCCAGAACATACAGCGGAATGGAAAGTATTTCCACTCCGATGAACAGCATCACCATGTTGGAATACGAAACAATAAGGACTGCGCCAATCAGAGAGAAAATTGCGAGAGAAGATTTATCGGTAAGATGTTCGTCAGAAAAAAAACTTTGAGAAGAAAGAAGCCAGAGGAAAACTGTTCCGCAGAGGACGATGGAGAAAAGCAGCGCATAATTATCAAACGTGAGCATGTTGTGGTAGTAGTGGATATTAGTGTTCCAGTCATACACCGCAGCGCCAATCGCTCCAAGCAGACCAATCAGAATGAGCGGAAGTAAAAACTTTTTAAAACGGAATATCTCCGCAAGCAGGGCAAGCACTCCAACAGCTGAAAGTATTTCTATCGTTTTCATTTTTCTTTATTGTCATTCCGAGCGTTTCGCGAGGCATCTCATCATTAGGAGATTCCTCACTTTGTTCGGAATGACAGGTTATTCCATAATTGGTTTTACCAGTTCAATAATTTTCATCAATGATGGTTCAGCAATATCCAAAAGCGGTTTCGGGTAAACGCCCATCACAAAAATCAAGAGCACTATCGGAATCAAAACTGCTTTTTCGTTGAAAGATAAATCCGTGAAAGTGGATGTAAGCGGATTTATTTCCCCTAGCATTGTTTTTTGGTAACTGCGAAGCATGTATACCGCTCCGAGGATTACGCTGAGTCCTGCAATTCCCGCTATGTATGCATCGTATTGATACAATCCGTTGAGGAGCAGAAATTCTCCTATGAAACCGTTGGTGATAGGCAGAGCGACACTTCCAAGAAGTACAATCATGAATGTGGTAGCGAATGCGGGAGCGATGTTGCGAATTCCTCCGAGATGGGAAATTTCATTTGTCTTGTTTCGGTTGAAAAGAATATCTGCAACAAAAAACAATCCGACCACATTTATTCCGTGCGCGAGCATCTGCATAAGTCCGCCTTGCAATCCTTGTATGTTGAGAGAAAATATTCCTGCGGAAATTAATCCCACGTGCGCTATGGATGAATAGGCGATCAGCCGCTTGAAATTTTTCTGCATGATGGCGATGATGGAAGCATAAAGAATGCCGATGACAGAAAGAATGATGGCGGTGTTTCCCCAGTGTTCAACTCCTGCAGGAACGAGAGGAAGCAGCCAGCGGATGAGTCCGTACGTTCCCATCTTCAGCATGATTCCTGAAAGAAGCATAGTGCCTTGCGTTGGCGCAGTTACATACGTATCGGGCTGCCATGTGTGAAACGGAAACACAGGCATCTTGATGGCAAACGCGATGAACATTGCCCAGAAAATCCAGGTTTGTTCAGCGGGAGAAAGATTTGCGCCAGCGGTGTAAAGCGCCTGAATATCAAATGTTCGTGTGACGGCTTCTCCGTTTTCTAAAATGATATTATCGGTATGCAGATAAACGTAGATGAGAGCAACGAGCATCAATAAACTGCCTGTCAGGGTATAGACAAAAAATTTGAACGTGATTCGTGAATTGTTTTCGCTTGTTCCCCATCTCAAACAGATGAACCAGATAGGAATCAGCGCGAGTTCCCAGAAGATGTAAAATAAAAATCCATCCATCGAGGTGAAAACTCCAACGAGTGCTGACTGCATTAATAGGATCAGGAAATAAAAAGAATTTGCATTGTTGACTTCGCGGTTAAACGAAGAAAGAATTATCAGCGGAACCAAAATATTTGTGAGAAGCACCAGCAGAATGCTGATTCCATCCATCGCCACTTTGAAATGTATGCCGAGGGATTGAATCCAGGCAATGTCGCACATGAATTGCGCATCAGCACCATGTTTGAATTGTGTGAGCGAAAAAACAGTAATGCCTAACTCAACAATTGCAGCAAGGAAAGCGATTCTCTTCGCCTGCTCGTTGTTCGTGATAAGCACGAGCAATCCTGCGAGGAGTGGAAAGGCTATGAGTATTGCTGTCAGCATATTTTCTTTATATCAATTTCCAAAACAAAATCAAAATAATCCCAATTACCATAGCAAAAATGTAAAAACCAATATGTCCTGTCTGTATCAATCTTGCCTGTGTGCTTGTCCAGGTAACACCTTCGCCAACAAAATTTACAATTCGGTCAATGAATTTCAGTTCTATGAACTTGTGCAGTTTTTCAGAAAGCCAGTCGGTGGGCTTCATAAAAAGTTTTGCATAGAGCTCGTCTGCATAATATTTGTTGTAAATAGTTTTCTGAACAGAATTCACCGCCACGGAATCTGCAGGAGGAATGGTTTGCTTCTTCACAAAATTTATCCATGCAAAATAAATGGTAGCTCCTACTGCCGCCACGGTCACGCCAATCAGCATAAGTTCGGTGGAGTGAGAGAGATGTTTGCCGATCATTTTGAAATCGGATGCAGAGAAAACAGGTTCCAGAAATTCTTTCAGTAAATGTTTTCCTCCGAATACTTCAGGAATTCCAATTAATCCACCAACGACAGCAAGCACCGCAAGTATCATCAGCGGAATCGTCATTGTCTTTGGCGATTCGTGCAAATGATGTTCCTGTTTTTCTGTTCCTCTGAATTTTCCGAAGAAAGTCAGGTAAAATAATCTGAACATATAAAACGCAGTAAGCAGCGAACCCAATACACCGAGGAACCAGAAAAATTTATTGTACTCAAATGCGTGTCCGAGAATTTCATCCTTGGAAAAGAATCCTGCGAAAGGAGGAATTCCAGCTATGGCAATCGTGGCAATTAAAAATGTGAGATAAGTTTTCGGCAGGTGTTTTTTCAGTCCGCCCATGTTGCGGATATCCTGCTCACCACCCATTGCGTGGATTACGCTTCCTGCTCCGAGAAACAATAATGCTTTGAAGAACGCGTGCGTAGTAACATGAAACACCGCGCCCGTGTATGCTCCAACACCAAGTCCGAGAAACATAAATCCAAGCTGACTTACGGTGGAATAGGCAAGGACTTTTTTAATATCGTTCTGAAATAAACCGATTGTGGCAGCAAAGAGTGCGGTGAACAAACCAACCCCTGCGACAATATCCATTGAAATAGGAGCTAGCGTGTAAAGAATATTTGAACGTGCAATCATATAAATACCTGCGGTCACCATTGTTGCCGCATGGATGAGCGCTGAAACAGGAGTGGGGCCGGCCATCGCATCGGGAAGCCATGTATATAAAGGTATCTGCGCACTCTTTCCGGTTGCACCGACAAAAAGTAAAAGCGTGATGGCGATGATTACCGGCTGACTGGATGGAAATGAATTTGCTGTATCAAACACTTCGCTGTAACGAACGCTTCCGAAAGTTACATAGATAAGAATAATGCCGAGGAGAAATCCTAAATCGCCAATGCGATTCATGATGAATGCTTTGTTCGCGGCTTTGTTGTACTCGGTGTTCTTGAACCAGAAACCGATGAGCAGGTAAGAGCAAAGTCCAACGCCTTCCCAACCAACAAACATGGTGAGGTAGCTGTCGCCCAACACGAGCAGCAGCATGAAGAATACAAAAAGATTTAAGTGTGCGAAGAATCGCGCGAATGCAGGATCATCGTGCATGTAGCCGACCGAATAAACATGAATGAGAAATCCTACACCTGTAATGATGAGAAGAAACCAAACTGAAAGAGGATCAACAAGAAAAGAAAAATCAGCGGTGAAATTCCCTGCATGAATCCAGTCAAAGAGTTTCACAGTATAGAATTGAGAATTAATAAAATTGCTCCCAACTCCGAATGCTTTTCCTGCAATTTCATCTCCAAGTATTTCCCAGAAGATTGCAACGGAAAGAACTAATGATAAAAAAATTGTTCCGCAGCCGATAATCCCAACCATTGTTTTGGAAATATTTTTTCCGAACAAACCGATGACGATGAATCCGATAAGCGGAAACAAAGGAACCAGCCATATATAATTTCCAATATTCATCATCCTTTCAGTTTATTCATCACATCAATATCAGTCGAACCTGTATTTCTATAAATCATTACCAATATTGCTAATCCAACTGCAACTTCCGCTGCGGCAACTACCATCACAAAGAATACAAATACTTGTCCTGCCGGATCATTCCAATAGGATGAAAATGCAACCAGCAAAAGATTTACCGCGTTCAGCATTAATTCAACCGACATGAAAATTATTATTGCGTTTCTGCGGAACAAAACCCCCATCACGCCAATGCAAAACAGCACTGTACTCAGTAGTATGTAATGGTTGATGTGTATGGTTTGTATCGCACTCATTTAATGTCTCTTTTTCCCAACATTACTGCTCCAACCATAGCCGCAAGAAAAAGCAACGAAGCCGTTTCAAAAGGCAATAAAAACTGATTGAACAAAACTTTTCCGAGATTTTTTACAAGACCCATCTCTGCGTCTGTTGTTACCGGTGCAGGTAGAGCAGTTGTTCCTCTCAGAGCGGCAACTAATACGATGAGCAAAAGACCGGCAGAAATTACAGCAGCAAATTTTACGAGATTACTTTTATGTGGTTCTGCTTCTTTATTCAGGTTCAGAAGCATGATGACAAACAAAAACAAAACCATGATGGCGCCTGCATACACAATAATATGTACAGCCGCAAGGAACTGTGCGTTCAGTAAAATATAGTGACCTGCAATTGCAAAAAAAGTAATGACTAGATACAAAACGCTGTGTATAGGATTTTTTTCAAGAATCACCATCAGCCCGCAGAGAATTGCGAGGAAAGAAAGGAAGTAAAATAAATATATAGTCATAAATTCAAAGTAGGCAGTAAGCAATAGGCAGTAGGCAAAATCAATTCAATGATTTTTCATTTTGCCGAACATACTTTTCAGGATTCTCAATCATGTGATTAAGCATCCTTCCTATTTCTTCTGACCTTGTTAAATAATTTTCATATTTATCTTTTATTATGTATTCACATGCCAAGACGAAATCAAGCCAAACTTGTGTTTCGCTATTTTCCATATCTGCATCTGTTGCTTTACTTACGAAATGCGCCTCATATTTTCTTTTTCTGTACCCTTCGCCAATGTTTGAGCAAACCGAACGGGATGATCTCCTGATTTGCGAAGTCAACCCATATTTTTCTTCATCTGGAAACTTTTTTGTTTCACGAAAAATATCCATAGCAAGTGCAAATGCTTTTTTGTAAACTGTCAAATCTCTAAAACTACTACTTTTCATTTTTTACTTTCTATTTGTATTTGCTTGCCTACTGCCTACTGCATTTTTTGCCTACTTATTATGTTGTAATTCTTTATTCTTCTTGAATTCTAAAACTTCTTTTGTTTGTCGTTTTGAAATATCAACTCGTTTGTTTTCTTCCATGGGCTCTACCAGCAAATCTTTCCCGTAAACAAAACGCTGGCGCAAAGAATCGGAAGGAACAAGCCTGTCCGTAAGAAAGATTGATTCTTTCGGGCATGCTTCTTCGCAATCACCGCAAAAAATGCAACGCAGCATATTAATTTCGTAAACACTGGCGTATTTTTCTTCACGATACAATTTTTCTTCTCCGGGTTTTCGTTCTGCGGCTGTCATTGTTATGGCTTCGGCAGGACAGGCAACGGCACAAAGCCCGCAGGCAGTGCAGCGCTCGGCCCCGTTTTCATCTCGCTTAAGAACATGCATTCCTCTGTAAAGAGGTGCAAAAGGGCGTTTCATTTCGGGATACTGAAATGTATGTTTCTTTCTGAAGAAGTGTCCTAAGGTGATCATCATGCCGCCCAAAATTGCAGGGAGATAAATTCTCTCCATCAAGGTCATTTCCTTGTTGCTTACTACTTTACTTCTATTTGTCAGCACCTGCATTGTTCTACTTGAAAAAGTAATTATAGATTTCGTGACGGCACATTGTTACTCCGGTTATCGCAATATTCAAAATAGCAAGTGGAATCAAACCTTTCCATCCCAGATTCATCAGTTGGTCATAGCGGAAACGCGGAAGAGTCCATCGTACCCACATGAAAACAAAAATGAAGAAACATATTTTGCAGAAAAAGAAAAATGTTCCGAGCAACGCAAGCATATTCGGATCATGAACAAACCGGCCGAGGAACGGCATGTTGTATCCGCCAAAATAAAGTGTGGCAATTATGGCAGAAGAAATAAACATATTGGTGTATTCGGCAAAAAGATAAAATCCGAGTTTCATGGAAGAATATTCGGTATGATAACCACCAATCAATTCGCTTTCGCATTCAGGAAGATCAAAAGGAGCGCGGTTGGTTTCGGCAAAAGCGCAGATGATGAAAATTAAAAATCCTAACGGCTGATATAAAATATTCCAGTGCCAGCCATTCTGCTGAGCGGAAATCTCGCCAATGCTCAAAGTTCCCGTGGTCATAATGAGCGCAATGATTGAAAGCCCAAGCGCTACTTCATAAGAAATCATTTGAGAGGAAGCACGCAGCGCGCCAAGCAGTGCGAATTTATTATTGGAAGCCCAGCCGCCAATCATAATTCCGTAAACTCCAACTGAAGTAACACTTAGCAGATAAAGAATTCCGATGTTCACATCCGCAACCTGCAAAGAATATTGATGACCGGCAATTGTCAGCGAAGTTCCCCAGGGAACTACTGCGCCCGTCATCAAAGCAGTGAACATGGCAAGGGAAGGTCCAAGGATGAAAAGAAATTTATTGGAAACGTCAGGAATCATTTCCTCTTTCATGAACATTTTCACGCCATCGGCAATAGGCTGAAAGATGCCGAACCATCCGGCACGGTTTGGTCCGAGGCGGTCTTGTATAAAACCAGCAATCTTTCTTTCCGCATACGTGGAATACATCGCTGCGACCAGCGTAATGCAAAAGATGATAACTACAAGAATTGCTTTATATATAATGTATTCGAGCATTATCTACTGATTATTTGGATTCATAGCACCATGTCCAAGTGCATATTTATTGCCATTTAAATTTTTCTGTTGTTTTGTAATATCTGTTTTCAGATTCTCCAAAGCTTTTGATGTTTCATAATGATTAGCTGAAATCACGGAATGATGGTTAACCGGAGAGGTCGTTTCAATTACCCAATCGTTTGTTTTCTTGTGGTCAAATCTGCAGGAGTTGCAAATCCACCCTTCCACTTCCCCGTATTTATCTTTTCTGGCAGTAACACGAAGAACTTCTTCGCCTTTGTACCACAAGCGTACTTTCCCACAACACTTATCGCAGTTTCTGTGCGCGTCAACAGGTTTTGTAAACCACACTCGGCTTTTGAATCGGAAAGTTCTGTCGGTGAGTGCTCCAACCGGACAAACATCAATCATATTTCCGCTCATATCATTATCAACTGCATGTTGAATGAAGGTTGAAATTTCGGCTACATCGCCTCTGTTCATCACACCGTGCACTCTGCCCGGGCAAAGCTGCTCGGCAACTTTCACACAGCGGTAACATAAAATGCACCGCGTCATGTGAAGTTTGATATTATCTCCTATGTCAATTTTAGCAAACTCCCTGCGCTTGAATTCATAACGGGTTTTCATTTTTCCGTGCTCATAACCCAAATCCTGTAAATGACATTCACCTGCCTGGTCGCAGATAGGGCAATCAAGAGGATGATTGACCAAAAGAAATTCCACCACACCGGCTCTTGCTTCTACTACTTCGGGTGAAGTGATGTTTTCAACCACCATTCCGTCCATCACAGTTTGACGGCAGGAAGGAACCAGTTTCGGCATAGGGCGCGGATCTTTAGCCGAGCCTTGCGCAACTTTCACCAAACATGTTCTGCAGTAACCTCCACTTGTTTTCAGTTTGGAATAATAGCACATGGCAGGCGGAACAATTTCTCCACCGATCATGCGAGCGGCATTGAGAATCGTTGTCCCGTCAGGAACTTCGATTGATTTGCCGTCTATGGTGACTTTCGCCATTTAATTATGCCGGTTGCAAATTATTTAATCTGTAATAATGTTTTACATCAATCATATTCTTCCCCTTCTTCACATATTCTTCAAACTCAGGTCTGAAATGTCGGATAGCCGCAGCCACAGGCCATGCAGCAGCTTCACCCAGCGGGCAAATTGTTTTGCCTTCAATTTTTCCCTGTATATCCCAAAGCAGGTCAATATCTTTTGTCTGAGCGTGACCTTCAATAAATTTATGCAGAACTTTTTCCATCCATCCTGTTCCTTCTCGGCAAGGGGAACATTGTCCGCAGCTTTCATGATGATAAAAGCGCGTGAAATTCCAGAGGTTTTTTACTATGCTCGTGTCTTCGTCCATTACAATGAAACCTCCTGAACCGAGCATCGTTCCTGTTTGGAATCCACCATCGGAAAGCGATTCGTAAGACATTAATCTTGGTTCGCCTTTCGCGGTTTTCAAAATTAATTCTGTTGGAAGGATTGGCACAGAAGAACCTCCTGCCACTACCGCTTTCAGTTTTTTCCCGTTACGGATTCCTCCGCAATATTTATCCGAGTAAATAAATTCTTCCACGGGAACTCCGAGTTCGATTTCGTAAACTCCCGGTTTATTAATATGTCCCGAAGCGGAAATTAATTTTGTTCCTGTTGATTTCCCGATTCCAATCTTTGCGTATTCATCTCCGCCATTATTGATAATCCAGGGGACATTAGCAAGTGTTTCTACATTATTAACTACAGTCGGACATCCATACAGACCAACTACAGCAGGAAACGGAGGTTTGATTCTTGGGTTTCCTCTTTTGCCTTCCAGCGATTCAATCAATCCTGTTTCTTCTCCGCAGATGTAGGCGCCTGCACCGCAGTGAACGAATAAATCTAAATCATAACCACTTCCCAAAATATTTTTTCCGAGATATCCTGCATCGTATGCTTCCTGAATTGCTTTTTCGAGGATATGATACACATACATCATTTCTCCTCTTATATATATGTATGAAGTATTAGCGCCAAGTGCAAAAGAAGAAATAATCATTCCCTCAACGAGAATGTGCGGTTTCTTTTCCATCAAATAACGGTCTTTGAAAGTTCCGGGCTCTGATTCATCGGCATTGCACACCAAATAGCGCGGAACTCCCGGAGGTTTCGCAATAAAGCTCCATTTCATTCCCATGGGAAACCCTGCACCGCCTCTGCCGCGAATGCCCGATTTTTTCACTTCCTCCACAATCTCTTCGGGCTTCATCTTCAGCGCTTTTTCAAGCGATGAATATCCGCCATGCGCCTTGTAGCCGGCAAGTGTGTTAATGCCTTCTTTATCTAAGTCGTTTATGAGAATCTGCCTGCTCATTATTGGTGGATATCCGTATGGTTTTTTACTCTTTCTTTTCTGAAATGAGAAATCTGCTCACCTTTGTTTTTATAATTGTCTAAGATATCTTCGCACTTTTCGAAAGTTAATCTTTCGTGATACGTTTCACCGATTTGCATCATTGGTGCTGTTCCGCAGGAAGCAAGGCATTCCACAGTTTTTAAAGTAAACATTCCATCGGGAGTTGTTTGTCCTGCTTTAATTCCAAGTTTCTTCTCGATGAACTTTACCAGATCCTCTGCGCCCATGAGCCAGCAAGGTCCAGTACGGCAAACTTCAATAACGCACTTGCCAACTGGTTTTAAATTAAACATCGAATAAAACGAAGCTACTTCATACACTTCTATGGGTTGAATTTTCAGAAGCATTGCCACATAATCCATCACGGGCACACTGAGCCATCCGTCAAATTCAGTTTGCGCAATGTGTAGGATGGGAAGAATGGCAGATTTCTGCTTTCCCTCCGGATAGCGCTTCATGATTTTATGAGCGAGGGAAAGAGCTTCGTCAGAAAATTTTATTTGCTTGCTTGCCACAAATTTTTCCGTGTGATGGCGGCAAATGTATATATTTCTAAATGCCAAAAATAAGATTCTCGTCATATTTTTGGTTTTACATAATGGCTGATAATCCTATCTTTGCAACCCTTTAATAAAATATATTTCAAATGGAAAAAGATACTAACGAAGCGAAAAAAACCGCACAGAAAGTCGGAGGGCTTCTCTTTGTCGGCTGCATGTTCCTCGGAATGGCAGCAGGGTGGTATTTTCACAACCTGAACATCGGTTTATTTGGAGGCATGGGACTTGGATTTATTATGATGGCGGTTGTGTGGATGTCTGCGACAAATAAAAAATGATTCATTATAATACTTATGATATAAGTAGTGGAATACAATCCACTATTCGATTTTATAACAAAGTTTAGTAATAGTGAGTAAATACCCCGAATACAAAAATCTCAACCTTCCTCAAATCGGAAAAGAAATTCTCGATTGGTGGGAGAAGGAAAAGATTTTTGAGAAAAGCGTTTCTACTCGTGAAGGTGCTGAGCCGTTCGTTTTTTATGAAGGACCTCCTTCAGCTAACGGAATGCCCGGCATACATCACGTGATGGCGCGTGCGATAAAGGATATTTTTTGTCGTTATCAAACTCTGAAAGGAAAACAGGTAAAACGCAAAGCCGGATGGGACACGCACGGACTTCCGATAGAACTTGCGATTGAAAAAACTTTAGGAATCACGAAAGAAGACATCGGCAAAAAAATTTCTATTGAAGATTATAACAAAGCATGCAGAAAAGAAGTGATGAAATACCAGGACAAATGGGAAGAAGTTACGCGCATGATGGGCTATTGGGTGGATATGAAACATCCGTACGTTACGTATGAGAACAATTACATTGAAAGTGTTTGGTGGCTGTTGAAAGAACTTTACAACAAGAAGCTTTTATATAAAGGTTACACTATTCAGCCGTATTCTCCTGCAGCAGGAACGGGATTGAGTACGCACGAGTTAAATCAGCCGGGATGTTACAGGAATGTGAGAGATACTACAGCTGTGGCGATGTTTAAGGTATCTGAAAATTCAAAAGATATACTAGAAGAACTAATCAAAGGATGTGGTGAGCGATTTGGTCCGAATGATATTTATCTGTTAGCATGGACAACCACTCCATGGACCCTTCCTTCAAATACTGCACTTGCTGTAGGAACCAAGATTGATTATGTAGCAGTGAAAACTGTAAATCAATATTCGAAGAAGGAAGCTGTAGTGATTCTCGCAAGTGCACTTCGCGATAAATATTTCGGTGACGGAAAATCAAAACTCCCTGTTGGGGAAGATGTGGCAACTTTTAAAGGAAAAGATTTGGAAGGAATTTCATACGAACAGCTTCTCCCTTTCGCTCAACCCAAAGACGGAGAAGCTTTCAAAGTAGTATGCGGAGATTTTGTTACTACTGAAGACGGAACAGGCATCGTACACATCGCTCCGAGTTTTGGTGCGGATGACTTTCGTGTAGCAAAACAGAATGGAATCGGTTCGCTTACTCTCGTTGACAGACGTGGAAAGTTTTTACCCGAAGTGAAAGATGATATTTTCCTTTATGGAGATGAATATGTGAAGGCGGAATATCTTAGCGATGAAGAAAAGAAGATAGAATTTCAGAAGCAGAAAAAAATTCTTGAAGCGAAAAGGAAAATCAAAGAGCTGAAAGAATATCTGAGCGTAGATGAACGTATTGTGTTGAAACTTCAGGAAGAAGGAAAACTTTTCAAGAAAGAAAAATACGAACATACTTATCCGCATTGCTGGAGAACCGATAAGCCTATTTTATATTATCCGCTCGACAGTTGGTTTGTGAAAGTGACAGCGATGAAAGACAGAATGATTGAACTCAATAAAACCATCAACTGGAAACCCGAACACACCGGTACAGGAAGATTCGGAGAGTGGCTGAATAATTTACAGGATTGGAATTTATCGCGCTCGCGCTTCTGGGGAATTCCGCTTCCCATCTGGAGAGAGAGCCCATTCCCAACCCTTCCCGATGGGAAGGGAGAAGAAATTTGTATTGGTTCGGTGGAAGAACTGAGAAAAGAAATAGATAAATCTGTAGCTCTTGGATTCATGAAAGACAACCCATTGAGGAAAAAGGATTTTGATTTGCATAAACCTTATGCCGATGAAATTATTCTGGCTTCTTCCAAAGGAAAGAAAATGTTTCGTGAAGCAGATCTGATAGATGTTTGGTTTGATAGTGGAGCTATGCCGTATGCACAACATCATTTTCCTTTTGAGAATAAAAATTTATTTCCCCTCCCCTTTGGGGAGGGAAAGGGAGGGGCTTCTTTCCCTGCTGATTTCATTGCAGAAGGAGTTGACCAAACAAGAGGATGGTTTTACACACTTCACGCTATTGCGGCTTTGTGTTTTGATTCCGTTGCGTATAAAAATGTAGTAAGCAACGGTCTGGTGCTTGACAAGAACGGGAACAAAATGAGCAAGCGCCTCGGCAATGCAGCTGATCCATTTTCCACGCTTGAAAAATACGGTCCTGATGCAGTGCGTTGGTACATGGTTACCAATGCGGATCCATGGGACAATTTGAAATTCGACCTTGAAGGAGTTGCTGAAAAGCAAAGAAGTTTTTTTGGAACACTTTACAATACTTATGCTTTCTTCGCTCTATATGCAAACATTGACAATTTTGCTTTTGTAGAAAAAGAAATTCCGCTGAAAAACAAATCGGAAATTGACCGCTGGATTTTATCTGAACTTAATTCACTTGTCAAAGTTGTTGATGAAAGTTACAGCAGTTACGAACCGACAAAAGCAGGACGCGCTATCGAGACTTTTGTGGATGAACATTTAAGTAACTGGTATGTTCGTTTGAGCAGAAGAAGATTCTGGAAAGGAGATTATTCTCAGGACAAAATTTCTGCTTATCAGACTTTGTATCGCTGTTTGGAAGTTGTTGCTCAATTGGCATCTCCTATCGCTCCTTTCTTCTCTGATAAATTGTTCAAGGATTTAAATGATGTAACAAAGAAACAAAATTCTGAAAGCGTTCACCTGAGCATTTTCCCCAAAGCGGATGAAACTGTAATTGATAAACCGCTGGAAGAGCGAATGGAAATGGCACAGAAGATTTCTTCCATGATTCTTTCCATCCGCAAAAAAGAAAACATAAGAGTAAGACAGCCATTAAATAAAATTCAGATACCTGTTTTGGATGAATCGAATAAAAAGAAAATCGAAGCTGTGAAAGATTTAATCCTTTCGGAAGTGAATGTGAAAGCGATTGAGTTTGTGGATGAATCGACAACACTAATTGTTAAAAGCTTGAAGTTGAATTTTAAAACGCTTGGAAAAAAATGCGGAAAGGACATGAAAGAAGTTCAGCAATATGCCAATGCTAATGCCCCGGAGATCATATCTTCAATAGAAAAAACTGGTAAGATTGATATTGGTATAAACGGTGCTAACTACACCCTTCAAAATGAAGATGTGGAGATTATCCCAGTTGACATTCCCGGCTGGAAAGTGGCAAACAGTGGTTCGCTTACTGTTGCGCTTGACATCACTATTACTCCACAATTAAGAGAAGAAGGTATTGCCCGTGAGATAGTAAATCGCATTCAGAATCTACGAAAAGAGAACAAATTTGAGGTCACGGATAGGATAGATGTAAGGGTGAAAAACCATCCTAAAATTAATTCCGCCATTATTAATAATTTAGATTACATTCGCGCGGAAATTTTAGCAAATGCGTTTGAAATCGTAAATGAGATTAATGGAAACGGAGTTGAGATTGAGGTGGATGATGAGATAAAAACAATGGTCGCGATAGACCGCATCAAACAATTAAACTAATTCTTATTACCATGGCAAAAGCAAAGAAAAAACTGAGCAAATCGAAATCCCGCAACACGGGAGTAAAAGCCAAAGCAAAAAAGATTAAGAAATCTTCAGCGAAAAAAAATAAAAAAGCTGCTAAGAAAAAAGTAGCTAAGAAGGTTGCTAAGAAAAAAGTTGCTAAGAAAAGAATCGTAACTAAGAAAAAAGCCGCGAAGAAAAAAACTGTAGCGAAGAAAAAAGTTGTGAAGAAGGTTAAAAAAGTAAAAGCAAAAAAAGCAGGTAAAAAAGCATTTGCGAAAGTAAAACCAATTTCCAGAAAAGAAGAAAAAGTTGTAAAGCCTGTGATAGTGGCAAAGCATGCTCCTGTTAAATCTGAAGTAGTAAAGCCTGTTAAAGAAGTTAAGAAAACAAAAGAAGAATTAGCTGAAGAGCGTGAGTTGAATGGAGAAGAAACATATTCATGGGACAGCGGTACTTTTTCCGATATGAAAAATTATGAACCCATACCTGTGTTCAGAAAACCCGAACCTCCGCAGCCAAAATTTAAGGGAAAAAAAGATAACCGCACACGTTATTCCGATAAGGAACTGGAAGAGTTCAAGAACATCATTCACGAAAAATTAGCAGAGGCAGAAAAAGATTATGATCTTTTGAAAAATACACTGGCTCACCGTGATGAACACGGAACGGATGATACTTCTCCAACTTTCAAAGTGCTGGAAGATGGCTCTGATGCAATGTCGCGGGAAGAAATTGCGCAACTTGCCGCACGTCAGGAAAAACATATTCAGAACCTGAAGAACGCTCTCATCCGCATTGAAAACAAAACGTATGGAATCTGTCGCGTTACAGGGAAATTAATTCCGAAAGAAAGATTGCGCAGCGTTCCACATGCTACTCTAAGCATTGAAGCGAAACTGACGCAGCATTCTTAAGAAGCCCCTCCTAAATCCTCCCCAAAGGGGAGGACTTTTTATTTGAGATATGTATGGAAAATTCAGAAGTGAATAGTGCAAAATCTGAAAGCACACAAATTCCCCTCCCTTCGGGAGGGGGGAGGGGTGGGCTAAGGGCTCTACTCATCGTTTTTCTCGTTCTTCTGATTGACCAGTTCGTTAAGATTTGGATTAAGACACACATGACTTTGGGAGATCAGATTTCTGTCATTGAAAATTTTTTTTACATCCATTTCACAGAAAATTATGGAATGGCTTTCGGGCTGGAACTGGAAGGATCTTACGGCAAATTACTTCTGAGTTTATTCCGCATTCTTGCTGTTGGCGGAATCGGATGGTATTTATACGTACTTGTAAAACAAAAAGCACACAGCGGACTCATCTTCAGCATTTCGCTCATTATGGCTGGAGCCATCGGGAATATTTTAGACAGTGCGTATTACGGATTAATTTTTTCTGAAAGCACTCCGATGGATGCAGCCATGCTTTTTCCTGAAGAGGGTGGCTACGCAGGATTTCTTCATGGAGCGGTGGTGGATATGTTTTATTTCAACTCCCATTTTGATCATGTTTTCTGGAGCGATAAACCATTTACATTTTCATTTCCCATTTTTAATATTTCCGACTCGGCAATTACCATAGGAGTAATTATTATATTTATTTTTCAGAGAAAATTTTTCAGGCATGAAAAGAAAGCCGATACCAATAACGAATCTGTTGCAAATGTTACGAATGAAGCGCCACAAAATAATTCGTAATTGGTAACATTCGTAGAAATTCGTTATTAGCAACCATGGCAAAGCCAAAGCCGAAATATTATGTAGTGTGGAAAGGAAAAGAAACAGGCGTGTTTGATTCGTGGGATAAATGCAAAAAACAAATTCAGGGATTTACGGGAGCTCAATACAAATCATTCACTTCCCTCGCTCTTGCTCACCAAGCACTCAGTAAATCTTACAACGATTTTATTGGTAAAAATGTTTTCGAATCCGAACTTTCTACCGAACAACTTGCGCGGATTGGAAAACCAATTGATGAAAGCATTTGCGTGGACGCTGCTTACAACGGAAAGGAAATGGAATACAAAGGCGTTTACACAAAGACGAAGCAGGAACTTTTCAAACTCGGACCGTTTGAAGATGCCACAAACAACATAGGAGAATTTCTCGCCATCGTGCATGCGCTCGGATATTTAAAAAAGCAAAACAGTGCCGCGCCTGTTTATTCCGATAGTTTAACTGCCATGAGTTGGGTAAAGAACAAACACGCAAAAACAAAACTTGTCATCACAAAAGAAAACCAGTCTTTATTCTATCTGATTGACCGTGCTGAAAAATGGCTTCGGTCAACTAAATACCCGAACCGATTACTCAAATGGGAAACAAAAGCATGGGGAGAAAACCCTGCGGACTTTGGGAGGAAGTGAAAGAATGCTGACCAACCTGTGTTTAATAAACTGGTCGAAAAGGAGGTAAAAGATATTTGGTTTTAAACAAAACATTAGTATTTTTGTTTCACTATCTCAGCCAAAGATTTTTTCTCATGAAAAAAATATTTACTTCCGCTGTTACGGCTGTATTTTTCTTTCTCATTTTCAGGAACGGTGATTTGTTTGCACAAAACATTTCAGTAAACACCACAGGGGCTGCCAACAGCACACTCAGCATGCTGGAGGTGCTTGAGATAACCACTACTGCTAATACAAAAGGACTGCACGTTGCGCACAGTGGAGCAATTACCGGAACCGGTTATGGTATATGGATAGAAAAAACTGGCGCATCCACTACAAACATTGCAGGTTATTTTAATGCCACAGGAGGCACAAATAATTATGCAGGCATTTTTGAAAATGGAAATGTCGGAATTGGAACAACTACACCTGCTAACAAACTTGACGTACTTCATATTTCGTCAACTGCAGGAGATAAGGCGGAAAATATTTATTTCACCACCAGCTCAGTTTCCAACCCGGGTGATTCAACATCGGCTTTGTTTGTAAGAGCCAATATAACTTCCAGCGGAAATGGTTTCGGGGGATATTTCAGAGGGGTGGGTACATCAACAGGCAACATTGCCGGAGTATTAAGCCATATTGATGGTGCCGGTTCAGGTACAAAAATAGGAATGGCAACAATGGTTTTCGGAAGCGGAAGCAAGGCGGGATATACTGCATTTATCAGCGGTTCGGGAACAGACCACTACGGTGCTGAGTTTGATGTTTCAGGAGGAACGAACAACTATGGACTTAAAGCAACTGTTGCCGGTGCGCCTTCGTATGGGATTTTTATAACCGGCTCACCAACTTTTTCAGCTTTGTTCGATCAGGGATCTGTTACAGTCAGAGACTGCGTTGCCATAGGATATAATCCTTACATCATTCCACAATATAAACTGGATGTGAACGGATATTCAAACTTTACAAGAGCCATTGCGGTTTAATGGTGTGCCCGGAACAGCAGGATATATTTTGCAGTCAAATGGTGCGAGTAGTGCACCAACATGGATTGATCCGGCTTCATATGGTTTAGTCAACTATTGGGCAGATGACGGTTTGGGAAATATTTATAATCTGAATTCTCCCAACTTTGTTGGTGTAAACATTACCACAGCCACAACCATGTTTGACGCAAGAGCTACAATTGCTAAAAGTCTGGGAGGAGGAGATCAGATAATTGGCAGATTCGGCTCTAATGATGCAGCAAATCCGTTAACGCTTGATTTGGGAATTCAAACTTCAGGTGTGGCAGCAAACCGAAACACCTACCTGCAGTCGAATGAAGGAGTCACAGTCAGAAATTTAATTTTACAGCCCAACGGAGGAAATGTGGGCGTTGGCACATCATCCAGCCCAACTTCAAAACTTTCTGTTGGAGCTTCTTCACAATTTCAGGTTAACTCAACAGGAAACATTGTAAGAATAAATAATGTTGCTTATTCTTTTCCTGCTGCCCAAGGTGCTGCATCTGCTTTTTTGCAGAACGATGGTGCTGGAAATTTAACATGGGCGGCAGGTAATAGCGGAACAGTTACTTCAGTTACCGGCACTGCTCCTATTGTTTCAAGTGGAGGCACTACGCCTGCAATTTCTCTTCAGGGAACTGCCGGTGGAGTTTTTTACGGCACAGGTGCCGGTTCTGGAATTTCTGCCGCAGGCACTGCTGGTTATCCGTTGATTTCAGGCGGAGCAGGAGCGCCCACATGGGTTTCAATACTTCCTATTGCCAACGGAGGAACAAATATCGGAACCATTGCGGGCAATGGCGCTGTGATATATTCTAACGGAACACAACACGCTTCAACAGCTGTAGGAACAGCGGGGCAGGTATTAACTTCTGCTGGCGCTGGCGCTCCGGTATGGAGTGCCGGTGGAACGGGAACAAAGATTTTACTTTATAATTGTGAAACTACTGTGTCAGCTGCTGTTGCCGCCTCTCCGGCTTCAGCATGCATGTCTTATGCTTTACCCGCAAACACCTATGCACAAATTGAGGTAGATGCAGATATTGCAGTACTTGGGAATGGATTAAATAGCACTTGGAATTTTAATATTATGTATGGAGCAGTTACAAAAAAAACAGTTGCAATGTCTTTAAATGCGGCTGATAGTAATGGCGACTCATCAGCAGGTAAACTCTCATTTGCTGGCGCACAGGCAGCAGCGGTAACCGTACAAATTAATGTTGTTAATGTTGTAGGTGCAATGACATGGTATGTATATAATATGAGAGTTTACGGAATTAAGTAAAGTTTTGAATTCTTTTCCCTGCATGCCTCCGTTGCCCGGCTTGGTTGGGCTACTTCTTCTTCATCACCAACTCCTGAATGGTTTTCAGGTAAGATATTTTTTCTTTCAGATCAGCGTTCTCTTTGCGTAATTCCACTATTTCTTTTTCTGCCGATTTGCCTGGCGATAAAAGCTCATCGCCCGGAAATTCTTTTTGCAGTTCATCCACATAAAGTTTAAAGAAATTATACCTGAGCGCTTTGCAAAGGCGCAGCAGAAACCGGTTGCTTGTTTCCTGGTTTTTCAAAACGCGCGTAACTGTGGACGCATGGCAGCCAAGCAGGCGGGCAAGCCCTGTCTTGGTTGTTCCTCTTTGAGCCATCACTTTGGCTACCTCTGCACCTATATCCGGCATGGCTGTAAATCCCGTAGGATATTATTTTTATTCATTTGATATATATTAGATGGAATTATCCAACGGGGTAAATGTATGTATTTTCTTCTGATATTAACGATTCTACTTAAATTTATTGTAACTTCCTTGCTTGCAACAGTAATTCACTTGCCTGCAACAGTAATTCACTTGCCTGCAACAGTAATTCACTTGCCTGCAACAGTAATTCACTTGCTGCAAACAGTAATTCACTTGCTGCCAATAGTAATTTTCCTGCCGCCAACAGTGATTCACTTGCCGCCAACAGTAGTTCTCTTTCATGAAACAGTCATATTCTTTCGGATATTAGTCTTACGGAGAGCAGAGTTGGTCTTACGGAGAGCAATGCAGGTCTTTCGGAAACCAATGTTAGTGTTTCAGAAGCCAATGATAGTCATTCATTGCCTAATCTAATTGTGAGAATAAGGAGGAAATCATTAATCATTGGCAAAACTAATTGCCAATGGTCATGACTTTTAATGATGGCAGTTTATTTCGGCTCTTCTTTTTTCTCTTCTGTGGTGGAGTCAACGCCTTTCTGTGCGTCTTTAAATTCCTTCATGCCCCTTCCGAGTCCGCGCATGAGTTCAGGAATTTTTTTCCCGCCAAAGAGAAGAAGAACTACAACCACAATCAGGATAATTTCCGTTGTGCCGAGCATTCCAAGTAAAATAGTTCCGGTTATCATAATGATTTATTTATAAAGCGAAGATAGGAATAAATCCCAACAATGGTTGATGGTTGATGTTTAAGGGTTGATGTATTTCCATTAGGGAACCTCTAAAAACTCAAATCACAAAAAACAAAACACAAATAATATCCAATCATCAAAATTCAAATGACCAAAACAAAGCAAAACTGTATTCGTTTCGGATTTTGGTATTTGAATTTGGAATTTATTTGTCATTTGGGATTTGTATTTTGGGATTTTAGAGATGCCCATTAACCATTAGCCATTAAACATTTTTCCTGCTTCATCCCAGTTTACAATATTCCACCAACCTGCAACGTAATCTGCGCGTTTATTCTGGTACTTGAGATAATAAGCGTGTTCCCAAACATCCAGCCCGATTATCGGATTTCCTTTTAGTTCTGAAACATCCATCAACGGATTATCCTGATTAGGAGTGGAACCAATTTCAAGTTTTCCATCTTTGTTTATCACGAGCCAAGCCCATCCGGAGCCAAATACTTTCGTTGACGTTTCAGAAAATTTTGTTTTGAAATTGGCGAATGAATCGAAAGTTGATTTGATGGCATCGCCCAATTTTCCTGATGGCTCATTTTGGTTTATTGGCGAAAGCACAGAACCTGTGTTTGGTTTCATCCCTTTCCAAAACATGGAATGATTGTAATGCCCGCCTCCGTTGTTTCGAACCGCCACAGGATACTTTGAAATATTTTTACAAATATCATCCAGAGAAACTCCGCTCACTTTTGCATCTGCTACTGCTTTGTTGAGTTTGTCAACGTATGCCTGATGATGTTTGTCGTGATGCAGTTCCATGGTTTGCTTGTCAATGAACGGTTCAAGCGCATCGTAGGCATAGGGGAGAAGAGGAAGCGTGAACATATTATCTTCTGGAATTCCGGATTCTCCGAAAGGGATATTTCGGTCAACTTCAAAATTATTTTCCCTTCCAAAAGATTTACTGATGAGCGCTAGCCCGGCACCGGCAAGAGCAACTTTTTTCAAAAACTCCCTGCGATCGTTGTTTTCTTTTTTCATAAATAGACATTATTCAGATTAAGATGTTATATCCACGATTTTCAACACAGAGTTCACAGAGTTTAATGAGTTTCACAGAGCAGAACTCTCTGTGTAACTCTCGTATGTTTGCGAAATTAAATAAACTAGTGCAACTAAAAGAAAAAAAGAGTGAGAGCAATATGCGTTACAAAACAAC
>JACRAM010000019.1 GCA_016213405.1 Bacteroidota bacterium | reverse complement strand
TGATGTTACGCAGAAAAGCAATTAATCCCGTAGGATAATCTGTTCGTTACAAGTTTATGTCTACAACAATCATATCCAACGGGATTAACCGCAGAGAACACAGAGAAAACAACACGCGGAGAGCCGCAGAGAAAATGCAATTTTGTATTCTCGGCGGTTCTCTGCGTAAAACCTCAGCGAACTCTGCGGTTGGGTTTCCATCCCTTCGGGAAAAAATGTATTTGCGTAACATCAGTTATTAATACAACGCCATCTTTTTTAAAGTACATTTGTTTTTTAAATTCATACATCCTTTGTGAAATTTTCCGAATTCAATCTTGACCCGAAACTTATGGAAGGGCTTTCTTCCATGGGCTTTGAAACACCCACTCCCATACAGGAACAAACGATTCCCATCATCACAGCCGGAAAAGATCTGATTGCCTGCGCGCAAACGGGAACAGGAAAAACCGCTGCATTTCTTTTGCCGATACTCAGCAAACTTTCTATTCATCCTTCTGATCATGTGGATACGTTAATTATTTCTCCCACGCGCGAACTTGCTCAGCAGACAGACCGTGCGCTGCAGGGTTTTGCTTATTTCACTTCTGTAAGTTCTATAGCCATTTACGGAGGAAACGATGGCGGCTCGTTTGAACAGGAAAAGGTTGCAGTCACTGAAGGAGCTAACATTGTTGTAGCCACTCCTGGGAGATTGATGTCGCACTTAAATATGGGTTATGTAAAGTTTGATAAGATAAGGCATTTGATTCTGGATGAAGCCGACCGCATGCTGGATATGGGTTTTTATGATGACATTATGAAAATCGTAAAGCACCTTCCGCAGAAAAAACAAACATTGCTTTTCTCCGCCACCATGCCACCGCGCATCCGCGAGATGGCAAAAAAGATTCTTCACCATCCCGTGCAGATAAACATTGCCATCGCAAAACCGGCTGAAGGTATTTTACAGACAGCGTATTTGACCTATGATAATCAGAAAAATGATTTGATTGTTAATCTTCTGAAAGGAAAAATGCTGCAAAGCATTCTTGTTTTTTCCGCCACCAAAAGCAATGTGAAAATACTGGAGCGTGATTTATATAAACTGGGATTATCTGTAAAGGCAATTCACTCTGACCTTGAACAAAAGGAAAGGGAAGAAGTGCTGCGTGATTTTACCAGCCGAAAAACCCGTGTGCTGGTGGCTACCGACATTCTCTCCCGCGGAATTGATATTGAAGGAATTGATCTGGTGATTAATTATGATGTGCCCCGCGATGCCGAAGATTATGTACACCGCATCGGGCGAACGGCTCGCGCACAAAGCACAGGCGTTGCCATCACGCTCATCAATGAAAAAGATCAGCGCAGTTTCAAAAGGATAGAAGATTTTATCGGCAACACTATTTTAAAATCCCCTTTGCCGGAAAGCATGGGGAAAGGACCGGCTTATGAGCCGATGAAAAGGCATGTTATGGCGAGACATGGAAGAACAAGCAAAGAAAAACAAAACAGATAAATAAAATGAAATACCTGTTTAACTATTTTTTGTTTTATGTTTTACTCACAGCAAGCGGAAATAAGTTGTTTGCGCAGCAGAGCTATGTTGATTCTATAAAAAGAGTATTAGAAAAAACTTCTGCGGATACAGCACGCATTGATCTTATGAATAAACTTGCTGGCGCACTTGCATTTTCTGATTATGACAAAGCAGCAGAATATGCGAATAAAGCATTGGAATTATCTCAGACAATAAATTCAAAACAACGCATCGTTCAAAGCATGCTCAAACTCGGAATGATTTCACGCGAGCGCGGTAATTTTGATAAAGCGCTTCCATATTATTTATCTGCGCTTAAGATATCTGAAGAAATCAGTTACAAATTCGGAATTGGTGCAAGTTCTAACACCATCGGCACTATTTATCAGGTGCAGAGTAATTTTCCGAAGGCACTTGAGTATCTCAATCAATCATTAACCATTGCAAAAGAACTTGATTCAAAGTCCGGAATGTCCGCCTGCCTGAGCAATATCGGACAGGTGTACCAAAGCATGGGCGATTGCGAAAAAACACTTTACTACAATTCTGAAGCATTGAAGGTGGATGAAACAATGGATGACAAACATGATCTTGCTCTCGGATTGAACAATGTGGGAGTTGCTTATGCCATGAATTGTTCCGTCACTGGTTTCCCGAATCTTGAAAAAGCGCTGGAGTATTTTCAGAAAGCGTATGATGTGTACCTTCAGATAAATGAACTGGAAGGAATGGCAATGAGTTTGAATAACATCGCCCATATTTATCTCGAACAGAAAGATTATACCGCCTCCATAGAGATTTCTCAGAAAGCTTTAACTATTGCTATGGATATCGGTTCAAAAGAAGATGTGCGCGATGCCTATGAAAATCTTTCCAGGTCATATAATGAAACAAATGATTTTAAAAATGCATACGAGTTTCACAAGCTTTATTCTGATATGAAAGATTCCCTTCTTAATGAGGAAAGTTCGAAGCAAATTACTGAAATGCAGACAAAGTATGAAACCGAAAAGAAAGAACAGCAGATTACATTGTTAAACAAAGACAAAGAACTTCAGGATGCCCAATTGAATCGTCAGAAAATTATCATCTGGTCGGTTGCTGGCGGATTATTGATCGTGCTGATACTTTCCATTTTCATTTTCAGAGAAAGAAGAAAAAGCGAGAAGCTTTTACTGAACATTCTTCCGGCTGAAACGGCAAAAGAATTAAAGGCAAAAGGAAAAGCTACGGCAAAACATTATGAAAGCGTAACGGTAATGTTCACTGATTTTAAAGGATTCACGACCATAGCGGAACAACTCTCTGCGGAAGAGTTGGTAAGTGAATTAGATATTTTATTCAGGAAGTTTGATGAAATTATTTCTAACTATAGCATTGAGAAGATAAAGACCATCGGAGACGCTTACATGTGCGCTTGCGGATTGCCAACTCCCAATTCTAACCATGCTGAAAATATTGTAAAAGCAGGTTTGGAAATTCAACAATGGATGACAAATCAGAATAGTAAATGGAATTTGAGAATCGGCATTCACTCAGGACCTGTTACTGCCGGAGTGGTTGGCGATAAAAAATTTGCTTACGATATCTGGGGAGATACGGTGAATACTGCTTCAAGAATGGAATCGGGAGGAGAAACCGGCAAAGTGAATATATCGGAATCAACCCACCGCCTCCTCCTAACCTCCTCCCAAGGAGGAGGAACAGCATTAGAATTCATTTATAGAGGAGAAGTGGAGGCAAAGAATAAAGGAAAAATAAAAATGTATTTTGTAGAAAAGAAAAATAGTTCTCTCCCCTTTGGGGAGAGTTAGAGAGGGGCTTTTCCTGCCAAGAATAAAGGAGAGATTGAAATGTATTTTGTAGAGAGTTATAGAGAACGCAAGAACTTCATCGTATCCACTCCATCTGCATAATCCCATAGCTCTGGAGATTGGGTTTGTCCAAAAGGAATAGTAGTGAGTAGTGAGTAGTGAGTAGTGAGTCCTGAAACAACACACTGAATAGTTGATTTCCTCTCTTCCAGTTTCTGAAATAATTCTTCTTTGTTTTTGTATCTTTCATAAAATAAAGTAGCAACAGGTGAGGCAATTTCATTACTTTCTTTCAGAAGCAGGAAATTATTATCCAGAAATTTTTCTGTGTTCAGCAAATAAATTGTTCTGTAATAACTGTAATTGTTCGCATATTTGTTGTGATGAATCACATCGCCAAAGTCGACTACAGCTTCAAAGAATCTGTCAAGGATATAATCCTGCGGAATAAAAATCTTTGAAACATTCCTACATCCAAGACCGAAATATTGAAAAATATCTTTGCCGAGATTCTTTAAATCGTTTTCTGTTTCTGTACCGTCAAGAACGGCAATAGCATTTCTATTCTTGCGGATGATGTGAGGATATTTGCCAAAGTAATATTCGAAATACCTCGCGCTGTTATTACTTCCTGTTGCTATGAAAGCGCTAATCGGCAGCCCACCCCAACCCTCCCGAAGGGAGGGAGTTTGGGCGTGTAAACTTCTCCCCTTCGGGGAGATAAGAGAGGGGCTGATTTGTGTTTTAAATTCCGGCTCTATCTCACATAGTATTTCTGCGACAGCAGGAAGTAAAAATTCATCATCCGAAGAAAGTTTGCCGACAAAAATATTTCCGCTCATCAGTACGCATAAAAAATCGTGGAACCCAACGAGGGGAATGTTTCCCGCCATTATTACTCCAACGCGAGTTCGGAGTGAGGAGTTCGGAGTGAGGAGTGTGGAGGTTTTTCTCTCCCAACTCCCAACTCCCGACTCCTGACTTATGGAATAATTGCCAATCCATTTTCTCAGCTTGCTCTCTTCAAGCATTTCTCCCAAAGACCCAATCGCGAGTAAAATATTTTCTTGGGTGAACCATGCGTTATGCCTTGTTGCTTTTTCTATGATAGATTCAAATCCTGATTCTTGATTCTTAGTTCTTACTTCTCTGAGTATTTCTCCCAGTTTCACAAACGCATTAATTCTTTTTTCAAGATTCATCAGCAAAAACTTTTAATATATTTGCATTGCCCCGAAGGGGTTTACAAAACTAAAAACTAAAATCTATGGCAATAAAGATTACTGAAGAATGCATCAACTGCGGTGCCTGCGAGCCCGAGTGCCCAAACAATGCTATTTACGAGAATGGCGCAGAGTGGAGATTTGCTGATGGAACAACATTAAAAGGTTCTTATACGGGAAAAAGTTCTGGCGCTTCCGTTGATGCCGAAGCAGCTCAGCCCGCAGTATCTGCCGATTTTTATTATATCGTTCCGGATAAATGCACTGAGTGCAAAGGATTTCACGATGAGCCGCAATGTGCTGCTGTTTGTCCGGTTGACTGCTGTGTTCCTGATGAAAGTCATGTTGAAACGGAGGAGCAATTACTTGCGAAAAAAGATTCAATGCACGTATAAATCGTGCTTATATAATATGATAAGACCGTAAGCGTTAATATGCTTGCGGTTTTTTTTTGAAAGATGAAAATCAAAATAACAATATCATTCCTTCTCCTGTATTTTGTATTATCTCAATACTCTATACTTAAATCTCAGGTCTCTTTACAGGATTCCATTTACAATCTTTTCATTGATTTTATTCATTCTCCAAACGAAGCAAAGAAAAATGATAACAGTAAAAAGTTTTCGGATGGATTAAAAGCTGCCTTGAATATGAATAAGTCCAATGAATTTTCTTTTGATTCCCTTAAAAAATATAGAGTGTTGCTGGAATCTCCCGATAAGCAGGTGCGTATTTTTACATGGGATATTCAGGCGGAAGATGTTACTCATACATATTACGGATTTGTTCAGGCATATAACCGCAAATCAAAAAAGTATGTAGTATATGAATTGAAAGATAAATCAGAAACCATCAAAGATCCAGAGAACGCATCGCTTGACAATACGAAGTGGTTTGGAGCGTATTACTACCAGATTGCAGAAGTAAAGTACAAAAAGAAAAAACAGTATGTCTTGCTTGGCTGGGACGGCAACAACAGAATTTCCAACAAGCGGGTAATAGATGTTCTGTATTTTGATTCAAAAGGTTTTCCGAAATTTGGAGATGCAATTTTTACAGATGAAAAAGGAAAAATTAAAAAGCGCATTGTCTTTGAATATCAAGCCGGTGTTTTTATGTCGCTCCGATACGATGAAGACAAGCAGGTGATTGTGTTTGACCATCTCTCTCCTTCCAATCCTAATCTTGAAGGGCAGTATGAATTTTACGGACCCGATTTCTCCTATGACATGCTCCGGTTCATGGGCGGTAAATGGCAATACATAAAAAATGTTGATGCACGTAATGACAAGGATAAAACCGATAAATATTTTAATCCTCCCAAATAGTATTTCCGCTATCATTTTTCTTATTAAATTCGGGCTCGAAAAAGTAAGGAGATAGGAGCTATGAGTTCGGTAAAAAATCCGCACATTACTTCTAAACTCCAGACTCCAAACTCCGAACTAAAATGGAAGAAGTTATGACTGATGTAAAAAAAATCCACAATTTCAGTGCGGGTCCCGGCATTCTTCCGCAGGAAGTTTTGAAACAGGCAGCAGAAGCGTGTATCAATTTTGACAATCTGAATCTATCCCTTCTGGAAATTTCTCATCGCAGCAAAAATTACGAAGCCGTAATGCAAGAAGCGCGCTCGCTCGCAAAAGAATTACTTGGATTAGGTGATGGGTATCAGGCAATTTTTCTTGGCGGAGGAGCAAGCATGCAGTTCTGCATGGTGCCGATGAATATTCTTCGTACAGAAGGATATGCCGCGTATGTGAGCACAGGGGTGTGGGCAAACAAAGCTATTAAGGAAGCCAAAATAATCGGCAATACAAAAATTATCGCTTCTTCTGAGGATAAAAAGTTCAGTTATATTCCTCGCAACTATCAGATTCCAGGTGATGCAGATTATGTGCATATAACTTCCAATAATACTATTTATGGAACCCAGATAAAAAAATTCCCTATCTCAAGAATTCCTGTGGTGGTAGATATGTCTTCCGATATTTTCAGCCGTAACATTGATTGCAAACAGTTTGACTTGATTTATGCTGGCGCTCAGAAAAATATGGGTCCTGCCGGTTGCACGCTCGTTGTTGTGAAAGAAAGTATTCTTGGAAAAACAGGAAGAACAATTCCTTCCATGCTGGATTATAAAGTGCATATCAAAGGAGATTCAATGTATAATACTCCACCGGTGTTTCCGATTTATGTTTCGCTTCTCACTATGCGCTGGCTAAAGAAGAACGGTGGAATCGAGTGGATTGATAAAATAAATAATCAGAAAGCAAGTACTCTTTACTCGGAGATTGACCGCAATTCAATGTTTGTGGGTACTGTAGAAAATGACAGCCGTTCAACCATGAACGTAACTTTTCTGCTCAACAAACCAGAACTCGAACCCGAGTTTGATAAAATGTGGAAAGAAGCAGGCATCAGCGGATTGCGCGGACATCGAGATGTTGGCGGATACCGCGCATCGCTTTACAATGCGCTGCCACTTGAAAGCGTGAATGTTCTTGTGGATGTGATGAAAGAATTTGAAAAGAAGTTTGCATAATAGTTATGGGACGCATATTTGAAAAACGAAAGCACACCATGTTTGCCCGCTATGCACGCATGGCGAAGGGTTTTACCAAAATCGGGCGGGAGATTTCTATTGCAGTAAAACAAAATGGTCCTAATCCTGATTCTAATTCCCGTTTGCGAATCGTAATTCAGAATGCCAAGGCGATTAATATGCCCAAGGATAGGATTGACGCTGCTATTACGCGCGCGTCAACAAAAGGCGAAGGAAACTTTGAGGAAATTAATTACGAAGGATACGGTCCGTACGGAGTTGCAATTCTTGCCGAATGTACTTCCGATAATCCAATGCGCACCGTTGCAAATATCCGCATGCATTTTTCCCGAGGAAACGGAACTCTCGGCAAAATGGGTTCGCTTGATTTTATTTTTGAACGGAAAGGAGTTTTTAGAATTTCTTCGGAAGGAAAAAATAAAGAAGTCCTTGAACTTGAACTGATAGAGCATGGCGCAGATGAGATCGAAGAAACAGAAAATGAATTGATTATCTATACAAAATTTGCGGACTTTGGTTCCATGCAAAAAGCCCTCGAAGAGAAAAAGATAACTATCCTCAGCGCTGAGAAGCAGAGAATACCCAATACATTAGTTGAGTTGAATGAAGAACAGCAAAAAGAAATACATGAACTGATCGAAACGCTGGAAGAAGACGATGATGTACAAGCGGTGTTTCACAATATGGCAGAATAATATTTATGAAAAAAATTTTAGCTAACGATGGTATTGATGAAGGCGGGAAATTGCTTCTTGAAAAAGCAGGATATATTATTGTTACAGAAAAAGTTGCACAGGAGAATCTATCCAACGCGATCAATGAAAATAAATTTGATGGACTTACAGTCAGAAGTGCAACAAACGTGCGCAAGGACGTCATTGACGCTTGTCCAAATCTGAAAGTGATTGGTCGTGGTGGAGTTGGGATGGATAATATTGATGTGGAGTATGCACGCTCAAAAGGAATAGCTGTGATAAATACACCAGCTGCTTCTTCTCTTTCCGTTGCTGAATTGGTTTTTGCGCATCTCTTTACGCTTGTTCGTTTTCTGCAGGATTCAAACAGGCAAATGCCCGCAAAAGGAAATACTGAGTTTGATGTATTAAAGAAAAAATATGCTGGAGGAATTGAACTTTCAGGAAAGACAATAGGAATTATAGGTATAGGAAGAATAGGTCAGGCGGTTACACGTATCGCTCTCGGAATTGGAATGAAAGTGTTGGCGCATGACCCGTTTGTGAAAGAAGCAAAGATTGATTTGGAAATTGCAGAAAATAAAATCTCTGTTCCTCTTAAAATAGTTTCGCTGGATGAGGTTTTTTCAAAGAGCGATTTCATTACCGTTCACGTTCCCGGTGGAAAGCTCATATCGAAAAATGAAATTGTGAAGATGAAGAAAGGAGTAATTTTGGTAAATGCTTCGCGCGGAGGCGTAATTGAAGAAAATGATTTACTTGAAGCGCTGAATTCAGGAAAAGTAGCTGGCGCTGGTCTCGATGTTTTTGAAGGCGAACCTAAGCCCAAACAGGAGTTGCTTCAGCATCCTAAAATTTCATTTACTCCGCACATTGGCGCAGCAACAAAGGAAGCACAGGAAAGAATTGGAATTGAATTGGCAGAGAAAATAATTGAATCGTTAAAATAAATTTGTATTAAGGTTAGTTCTTTTTATTTATGTTAAGCAGAAGATTTCTCAGGATCAAAGTGATGCAGGCGCTCTATGCCTTTTTTCATTCGGAAGATAAATCAGTGGCAAAACATGAGAAGGAAATGTTTGCCAGTTTTGAGAATACTTACAACCTTTACCTATATCTTCTTCTTTTTGTAATTGAAATTCGCGATTGCGGAAGAAATCTTATTGCTATCCGAAAAGTGAAACAGCTTCCCACCGAATCTGACATTAATCCCAATACAAAATTTGTTGAAAATAAAATCTTTAGCATTATTGCCATTAATCGTCAGCTGGCTTCAGAATCTAAAAAGAGAAATATATCTTGGGAAAAAGATAATGAGGCAGCCCCCAAATTATTTTTAAAAATTGCTGAAAGTGAAGAGTATAAATCATATTTAACAAATGATAACAGAAGCTTTAAAGACGATAAAAAATTCATCAGCGACATTTACCGCGAAATTATTTCGCAGGATGAATTTCTTCAATTCACTTTTGAGGAAAAAAACATTCATTGGGCAGATGATATTGATTTCGTGAATTCGCTCGTGCTGAAAACCATTGACTATATTCCTGAATCAGCCAATGATAATTTGCCGCTTGCGCTTCTTTATAAAGATGAAAAAGAAGATAAAAAATTTGCCAAAGATCTTTTTGAAAAAGTGATTGAGTACAGCGAAGAAGAAGAAAAGAATATTCAGGAAAAAACAGAAAACTGGGAACTGGATCGAATTGCGTTCATGGATGTGCTGCTGATGAAGATGGCAATCACTGAGTTTCTTTATTTTCCGACAATTCCCGTAAAGGTTTCACTGAATGAATACATTGAACTGGCCAAACAGTACAGCACTCCAAAGAGCAGTGTGTTCGTGAACGGAATTCTGGACAAACTCCTTGCTGACTATAAGAAAGAAGGAAGATTGCAAAAAGAAGGCAGAGGACTTGTAGAAAATTAAATAACTTTGAAATATGAAATACTTTTTTATTTCAGTCTGTTTTTCAGGAATAATTTTTTTTTCTTCCTGCGGACAGAAACAAGAACATCCTACCGATATGGTAAATATACCCGCTACTGCAGGAGAAGGAGTTGATAAAGGGAATTTGCCTGCTATGAAATTTCAAGAAGAGATTTTTGATTTCGGAACTATCACGCAGGGTGAAAAAGTTTCCCACGATTTCAAATTCATAAACGATGGTGAGAAAGAATTAATTATTTCCAATGCGTATGGAAGTTGCGGTTGCACAGTGCCTGAAGTTCCCAAGAAACCGATTCCATCAGGTGAAGAAAATATTATTCGTGTAACATTCAACAGCGAAGGGAAAAGCGGAATGGTTACAAAAGATGTTACTATTCTGACCAATTGCATTCCGAACAACAGAGTGATTAAAATCAAAGCGAATATATTTGTTCCTCAAAATAAAAACCCCGTTAAACCTTAATCTATGAATTCACTTTCAGTTATTCTTATGGCTAGCCCCGATGGTGGCGGCAGCCCTGTTACAAGTATTGTTTTTCTTCTTTTGATATTCGGTGTGTTCTGGTTTTTCATGATACGCCCTCAGATGAAAAAACAAAAAGCGCAGCAGAAATTTAAAGAGACCATTGATAAAGGAAATAAAATTGTCACCATTGGCGGAGTTCATGGAAAAATTGTTGAAGTGCAGGAAACTACTTTTATTATTGAAGGCGAGGGCGGACATCGCCAGAAAATTGAAAAGACGGCTGTATCTATGGAATCTTCTCAGGCGCTTAATAAGGAAAAAGAGAAAAAATAACCAGCCTTGAGAACAGACTTTCTTAAATTTTGGAATCAGCGTTCTGAAGTTAAGCTCAACAAAAAAGTCTTTGTTTTTATTGTATGCTTTCTGATTTCATTTTTCGCCTGGCTTCAGATGAATTTATCAAAGAAACAAATTGAGAATCTTCCGGTAAGAATCCAATTCACTAATCTACCTAAAACACTATTCGGAACATCAAGAATATCCGAGACGCTTTATGTAGAAGTAGAAGCGGATGGATATGACCTTTTGAAATATGAAATAAGAGAAGTTCAGATTGATTTCAGAAAACTGAAGCGTGATAGAAACCCGGAAGTCTATTATTTCCTTCCGAATTCTTATATGAAAACAATAGCAAAACAGTTAGGAGAAAATTTTAAATTGCTCAGAACGCTTACTGATACAGTTCAGTTAAATCCTTCTTTGAGATGAAAGTGATTGGTATCACTGGCGGAATCGGAAGCGGAAAGACAACAGTCTGCAAGATATTTGAGTTGTTTGGAGTGCCTGTTTTTTACGCGGATGTTGAAGCTAAAAAACTTTATGATGATACAAAGATTAAATCAAAAGTTATAAAACTATTCGGCAATAAAATTCTTGCAAAAGATCAGACCATTGATAAAAGGAAGCTTGCGGCAATCGTATTCAATGATAAGCCTTCTCTGGAAAAGTTAAATGCGCTGATTCATCCTCTTGTCAGGAAAAAATTTCTTGACTGGAAAAAGAAACATAAAGGTGTAAAATACGTGATAAAAGAAGCAGCAATAATGATTGAGAGCGGTGCCAATAAAGAACTTGATTATCTTATTTCTGTAAGCTCTCCTAAATCACTGAGATTAAATAGAATAATACTAAGAGATAAGGTAGAGAAGTTGGAAGTAGAAAAGCGGATTAAAGAGCAGATTCCTGACAGAGAAAGAGAAAAATATTCTGACACAATAATCATCAATGACAGCAAGCATTCGTTGATTGAACAAGTGTTGAAAATTCATCAGCATTTATCATAAAAATAATTCCATTTTCTTTCTGATAATTCTTTTACATTTGACGAAATATTTACTAACTCATTACAAATAACTTTCATGGAAAATCAAAATCAGCCGCCAATCCCGCAAACACCAATCGGAATGCAGCCGGTGTTACCCAACGCAACTGCAGCACTAGTTCTCGGAATTATTTCAATTCCTACTTGCATTTGTTACGGAATCCCCGGGCTTGCATGCGGAATCATTGCAATGATTCTTGGAAGTAAAGCAGTGAAACTTTATAAAGAAAACCCGGGAGTTTATTCTCAATCGTCATTCAACAATGCGAATGCCGGCAAAGTTTGCGGCATCATCGGTGTAATATTATCAGCTTTGTTCCTTTTGTATGTAGTGGTTGTTCTTGTTATTTACGGAGTAGCGCTGACTTCGATTTTCTCCGCAATGGGGAATACGCATTAACGATGTTTTTTGAAACAATAACTACTTGGCTGGAAAATCACCAGTTACCTTGTTTCTTTAAATCAGCTTTTGGAATAGAATGCCCCGGCTGCGGTACGCAGAGGGCATTTGTTTTTTTATTGAAGGGAGAATTTGCACATTCGTTTCATGCCTATCCTCCGTTGATATTGTTTCTTTCGTTGATCATTTTTCTTTCTATGCATCTTGCATTCAAATTCAGAAATGGCGGTATCTATTTGAAATATCTTTTTCTTTTCACCGTATCGGCAGTATTGATTAACTTTATCTATCGTTTAATTGTTTATAGATGAAAATTATTTCTTCAGAAGAAATGCGCAAAGCCGATGCTTACACGATTGAGCACGAACCGATAAAATCCATCAACCTGATGGAACGGGCAGCAGCTGCCTGTGTGAAGTGGCTTGCTTCCTCTTCAATCCTGAAGGGAGAGAAAAGGCAGGTAAGTATTTTCTGCGGACTTGGAAATAACGGAGGTGACGGATTGGCAATTGCGCGATTACTCGCTAAGAAGAAGTTTAAGGTTGAGGTTTTTATTATTCGCTATTCTGATAATTGTTCGGAAGATTTTCTAATTAATGAAAAACGTTTGGAAAAAGTAAAGGCAGTAAAGGTTCATAATATTACTTCAGCAGAACAGATTCATTCGTCATTTGTTATTCGTCAATCATCATTAATAATAGACGCTATTTTCGGTTCCGGATTAAACAAATCCGTTACAGGATTGGCTGCTGAAGCAATTATCTTTATTAATAAATCCAACTGTCCTGTCATTTCGATTGATATACCTTCAGGATTATTTTCTGAAAAGAATTCTTCTGACGAAAAGACCGTTATTGTTCACGCCAATCACACGCTGACATTTCAAGTACCGAAACTTGCTTTTATATTTCCTGAGAATGAAAAGTACTTTGGAGATTTCTCTATTCTGAATATAGGTCTTGATGAAGAGTTCATTGCATCACTGTCTTCAAAAAATTATTTTCTAACAGAAGAGTATGTGCGATTTATTTTAAAGCCGAGAAATAAATTTTCCCATAAAGGGACTTTCGGTCATGCGCTGATCGTTGCCGGAAGTTACGGAAAGATGGGAGCATGTGTTCTTGCAAGCCGCGCTTGTCTTTCAGCTGGTGTGGGATTAGTGACCGTTCACATTCCTAAATGCGGCTACGAAATTCTCCAAACGACAAATCCAGAGGTGATGGTTGAAACAGATTCTTCTGAAAAATTCATTTCTGATGCTATTTCTTTGAATAAATACAATGCAGCAGGAATTGGTCCAGGAATCGGAACAGAAAGTGAAACTCAGAATGCGCTGAAAGTACTTATTCAGAATTCAACATTCCCATTAGTTCTTGATGCGGATGCGCTCAACATTCTTTCTGAAAATAAAACATGGATTTCTTTTCTGCCGAAAAATTCTATTCTTACCCCTCATCCCGGAGAATTCAAAAGATTGGCGGGCGATACGGATAATGACTATGAACGTTTCCAACTTCAAAAAGAATTTTCAATAAAGCATAATGTTTATGTTGTTTTGAAGGGTGCTCATACCTGTATTACGTGTCCTGATGGCGAAGTTTATTTTAATTCAACAGGAAATCCCGGTATGGCAACTGCTGGCAGCGGAGATGTTCTCACGGGAATTATTACCGGATTACTTGCGCAAGGATATGATTCAAAGCAGGCGAGCGTTCTTGGAGTTTATCTGCACGGACTTGCAGGTGATTTAGCCGCAGAGCATCTGTGTGAAGAAGGTCTGATTGCAAGAAACATTATTGAATTTATGGGAGAAGCGTTTAAAAAACTTCGTTCGTAGAATTCAGTAGCCTTCAATAATTCCCAATCCCTGCCTGATAATATTTGTTCCCCCGGTGGAACAATCCACCACGGTTGATGCAATAAGATTTCCGAATCCTCCGTCAACTACAATGTCAACCAGTTTGTGATATTTATTGTGAATCTCTTCAGGGTCATTGAGGTATTCTGATATTTCATCTTCTTCATTATGAAGAGAAGAATTCATTAAAGGACTTTCGAGCTCTTTAACAATACTTCTGCAGATTTCGTTATCAGGAACACGTATGCCAATCGTTTTTTTTCTGCTCCGGAATATTTTCGGAATCTCACTTCCTGCATGAAGAATAAAAGTGAACGGACCTGGCAATGCCTTGCGCATGATTTTGTAAGTAGGCGTGTCTATCTGCTTGGTAAAATCTGAAAGATGGCTCAGATCGTAAAAGATGAATGAGAAATTTGCTTTCTCCACTTTGATTCCTTTAATACGGCAAATCTTTTCAATCGCTTTCGGACTGCGTATGTTGCAACCGATGCCGTAAACTGTATCAGTAGGATAAATGATTACGCCATTATCATTCAGGCATTCAGCGATGTACCTGATTTTGCTTTCTTCCGGATTATTTGAATCTACTTTTAGAAGCATGAAGATTAACAAATGCCTGTTGAAACATTCCCTGCTAAAGTATTACTAAAATCCCTGCCTGCCCTACCTTTAAAAATCTTTTTCAGATGAAAAAAACATTCGCCATATTGTTCCTGGTTTTTTCTTTACTGATTCCTCCTTCTCCGTTTTCATCCGCGCAAATTTATAATGGCGATTATTCCAAGCTACAGCGCTTAGGTTTATATAAAGAAAATAAAGTGTGGATGGTTTACGGCTGGACATTTCTCTATCCAAAAGGAATTCAGGAGAAGAAGGGGAAGAAAACTTCATTTGAACGGTTTGACAGAGAAGGAAACCGATCCGAAGAAATCTACTATGATACGAAAGGTAATCCGAATTATTCCTGTCAGTATTTTTATGATGATAACGGCATTGAATCGAAGAAAGTAGGTGGCTCAGGCGATGAAATTATTTATGAAAAATGGAACTATACATCCGTTGAGAACGGAAAAAAAATGGAAAAGAAATCGGAATACAAAAAAGGAAAGGACCAGAAATGGATTTACATGTATGATGCACAACAGAATATTTCTGAAGAAGATTATTATGATGTAAACGGAACCATTTCACATAAATGGGCATTTACCTATGATGGAAAACAAAATGTAACTGAAAAAAAAGAATATGACCCATATGGAAATGTTTATCAGAAATGGCTTTATAAGTATGATGAGAAAGGAAACAATATTGAACTTCATCATTTTGTTTCCAACAACCAATTATACCGCATTTACCAGATGCGCTACGACAAAAAAGGGAATATGAAATCTAAATTTGAATTTGATAAAGATGAAAATGTTTTGCAGCTAACAGTTTTCATCTACCAGTTTTATGAAGGATTGCATGCCCCGCGCACTACAGGAAACAAGCAATGAAGCCCACCACTTCCCTCCCGAAGGGAGGGTGAAAACAATATTATATTTATAAATCTGAAAGTCCTTCCATTCGGGAAGGATTTGGGATGGGCTTTCAATTTTATTTTACAGCAGCAACAACAGCGTTAAATGCATCTGGATGATTCAAAGCCAAATCAGCCAGAACTTTTCGGTTCAGTCCGAGGTTCTTCTTGGTGGCTTTAGCTATGAATTCTGAATACGAAAGACCAAGCGGACGAACTGCCGCATTGATGCGCTGAATCCAGATTCCGCGATACACAATTTTTTTATCCTTTCTTCCGCGATACGCGTAGGTCTGACCTTTTTCATAAACGTTTTTTGCAATGGTCCAAACGTTTTTCCTTTTCCCCCAATAGCCGCGTGTGCGCTTGAGGATTTTTTTTCTGCGTGCTCTGGACGCTACACTGTTGACTGAACGTGGCATGACTTAGATGTTAAAAATTATGAATTAAAAATTATATACAAAGCATAGCTCTTACTCTTGGCAGATTGGATTTGTGAACCAATGCTGCGTGAGAAAGATGGCGCTTTCGCTTTTTTGATTTCTTGGTAAGGATGTGGCTTTTGTAAGCGTGCTTCCTTTTTATTTTTCCAGATGCAGTGACTCTGAATCTCTTCTTGGCACTGGAGTTGGTTTTCATTTTTGGCATCGTCTGTAGAATTATATTGTCTTATTTCTTTTTTCCTGGTCCGATTAAAATTATCATTTTCTTTCCATCCTGAACCGGCATTTGTTCAATCTTTCCTACCTCTTCAAGTTCCTGGGCGAAACGCATCAGCATCGCTCTTCCCTGGTCTTTGAACATGATGGTTCTTCCTTTGAAGAACACATAGGCTCTTACTTTTGAACCGTCTTCAAGAAACTTATGTGCGTGATTTTTCTTGAATGTAAAATCATGCTCATCCGTATGCGGAGTAAAGCGGATTTCCTTTACCACCACTTTCGTGGTATTCGCTCTTTTCTCCTTCTCTTTTCTCTTTAGCTCGTATAAGAACTTTTTATAGTCAATCACTTTGCAAACAGGCGGAGTTGCTTCTGATGAAATTTCCACTAAATCAACTCCCGCGTCTGCTGCTATTCGGAGTGCTTCTTCAATTGAAACAACTCTTGCTTCTATTCCTTCTCCGACTACTCTGACTTGAGGATGCGTGATCCTCCCGTTTATCTTGTGCAGGTCTTCCCGTTTCTGAAATCTTCCGCCTCTTGGCTGAAAGGGTCTTGGTCTGTAAAATGGTGCTGCGATGGTTTTTAAAAATTAGTTTACCCCGTTGGATATTTGTTTTTTCTTTTCACTCGTAGTTCAACGGGATTATCCTACGGGGTGAATGTTTCTGTTTATACTTCAAATTGAATTATTCTGTCAACTTCCTCTTTCAACTTCTGCGCGAACTCTTCGGCATTTTGCATTCCTAAATCTCCCTGTCCATGTTTTCTTACTGAAACGGAGCCGGAATCAATTTCCTTTTCTCCGATAATCATCATGTAAGGAACCTTCATCATCTCTGCATCGCGTATCTTCTTTCCAATTTTTTCGCTACGGTCGTCAAAAGAGGCGCGAATGTAATACTTTTTAAGTAAATCGAGGATATTTTTTGCATACCCGTTGAACTTGTCGCTTATAGGGAGAATAGCAACTTGTTCGGGTGCTAACCACACAGGAAAATTACCCGCGTAATGTTCCGTCAGAAAGCCAATAAAACGTTCGTGAGTGCCGAGCGGTGCGCGATGAATACAGATGGGTGTTTCGTTCTGGTTTTGAGAATTTATATAAGATAGCCCGAAACGTTTCGGCTGAGCGAAATCAACCTGATTGGTGGCAAGAGTGAATTCTCTTCCGATAGTACTAAATATCTGAACGTCAATTTTTGGTCCGTAAAAAGCGCCTTCGTCAGGAACTTCCTTATAGGGGATTTTGGAATCAATCAATACTTTTCTCACCATGTCTTCTGTCTGAAGCCATAATTCAGGTTCGTTCACATATTTCTTTCCGAGTTTTTCAGGAGAGTGAGTGGAGAAACGCATCACGTATTTTTCTATTCCGAATATTTTAAAATATTTCAGATACATTTCATTTACGGCAATGAACTCCTGGGCAAACTGCTCTTTGGTGCAATAGATGTGCGCATCGTTCATCTGCATGGAGCGTACACGCATCAATCCGAAAAGTTCTCCTGATTGTTCGTAGCGATAAACAGTACCGTATTCAGCGAGACGAAGCGGAAGGTCTTTGTAACTTGAATTAAGCGCTGCAAAAATCTTGTGATGATGCGGACAGTTCATTGCCTTGAGATAATATTTTTCCCCGTCCATATCCATTGGCGGAAACATGCTCTCGGCATAATAGGGGAGATGTCCGCTGGTGAGGTACAAAGATTCTTTTGCGATATGCGGAGTGCGAACCCGCTTGTAGCCCCCTTTCTCTTCTGCATTCTTCGCCAGAGTTTCCAGTTGTTCGATTATCACAGCCCCGTTCGGTAACCACAGCGGAAGACCGGGACCCACATCGTCATCGAACGTAAAAATCTTTAGTTCTTTTCCGAGTTTGCGGTGGTCGCGCTTCTTGGCTTCTTCAAGCATCTTCAAATGCTCTTCCAGTTCTTTCTGAGCAGGGAAAGTGATTCCGTAGATGCGGGTCAATTGTTTTTTGCTTTCATCACCTCGCCAGTATGCGCCAGCGATGTTCATCAGCTTCACCGCCTTAATGAAACCTGTGTTGGGTATGTGCGGACCGCGGCAGAGGTCAACAAAATTTCCTTGCTGATAAAAAGTGATTTGACCGTCCTGCAGTTCATTGATGAGTTCGAGTTTGTATTCGTCTCCTTTCTTTTTGAAATACTCGAGTGCATCTTTTTTAGAAACTTCTTTTCGCACATACGGATTTTTCTGACGGGCGAGTTCCAGTATTTTATCTTCTATCTTTTTAAAATCTTCCGATGAAATTGTTTTGTCACCGAGGTCAACATCATAATAAAAACCACCTTCCACAGGCGGACCGATACCGAACTTCACTCCGGGATAAAACACTTCCAGCGCTTCTGCCATGAGGTGTGCAGAGGAATGCCACATTGTGGATTTTCCTTCTTCATCTTTCCAGGTGAGGAAAAGAATTTTTGCATCAAAAGTTATAGGACGAGTGGCATCCCAGATGCCCTCACCCCCGTCCCCTCTCCCTTGGGAGAGGGGAGTTACTTTTGCTGCAAGCACATTCCGTGCAAGCCCTTCGCTGATGCTTTTGGCAACATCCAGCGCAGAAACTCCTGCTTCGTATTGTTTTGTATTTCCGTCAGGGAAAGTGATGGTGATCATTTCTTTGAACTTTTTTCTTTGCGAATGATTTCTTCCATTTCTTTTTTATTTTTCGGAAGATAAGTATTCGCTATATCCCAGATGATTTCATAATCAATACCAAAATATTCATGCGACACGCGGTTGCGCAGCCGATACATTTCTTCCCAAGGCATAGCAGGATATTTTGCTTTAATTTCTTTCGGAAGTTTTTTTGACGCTTCGCCAATAATTTCAAAGTTGCGGATTACCGCATCAACGGTTTTATAATCCCATTTGAACTTTTGAAAATCAAAGCCAGAAATGTATTCCTCAATTCGCTCCATCGAAAGGAGAATATCTTCTAAGTAATGCAGGTATTCTCTTTCAGGCTTTTTCACACGAACTTAATTTGCCTGAGGATGCGCTCCTGCAATTGTTTCTTTAACGCGCTGGGAGTAACAAGGTCAACTTTAATTCCGAACTGGTCTTCTAAGAATTTTTCAAGTGTGAAAAATTTCCAGCCGATAGGACTGGAGAATTCCACCATAATATCGAGGTCACTTTTTGAGTGCTGTTTATTCTCTGCATAAGAACCGAAGTACCCGATTTTTTCAACTGAGAAATCTTTTGAAAGGCGTGGCTTCAGCTTTTTAAGTTTTTGTTCTATGTCTTTTGTTTTTTGCATAACACAAAGATAGAATTTATTGAAGAAGTGAATGTTCTAAACCTGATGAAGTAGAGTAGTCGGGGTTTGGTGTTTTTATCCCCAATGAACAAGAGAGAAATTGTTTGTCCCGTGCGGGATGGCGCTTTTAGCGCTCATCGGTGATTACTAATTTGCCTGCAGCGATGGTTTTATCCCGAAGGGATGGATACCCATTTTCTTCTGTCAGCCGAATGAAATACAGTCCGCTTGGTAGATTGTCACGGGAGAAAGTAACTGTCTGCCCGCTGATATTTTTTATTTGTGCAACTATCTGCCCGAAACAGTTGTCCACCGTGAGAGTTGCGTTATGAAATGGATTGTCTGTCTTCAAAACTGTCTGTGTGGAAAAGGGATTTGGGTAAACAGCAATCTTGTTTTCTAAATGATTCTCATTTACCGATGTAATTGTAATTGTTTGGCAAATTGTATCCACGCACCCATATTGGTTTTGCACACCGAGGCAAATATTATATGTATTGCCAAAAGAATAGGTATGAACAGGAGTAGCATTCGTGTCAATTGGAGTTCCATCGCCAAAACTCCATGACCAATTTGTAACACCGCCTGAAGAAGTATTAGTGCAAGTAACTGTGTTAGCAGAAATTGTATATGTAAAACTTGCCGATGGCCATGAATAAACATTTACAATAGGAGTAATAGAAATGGAATCCTTGCAGCCATATTGAGAAGTAACTATCAAAGAGGTTCCATAAGTGCCGGGTGTGGCGTAGCAAATAATACCAGGATTTTGAGCAGTGGATACTGATGGTGAGCCACCAGAAAAATTCCACAGCCAACTGGCTAAATTCCCATCTGTAGAAGTAGAGAAGTCGGTGTAGTTCATTACGCATAGCGGAGCACAACCGCTGCCGCTTCCTGAGAAATTTGCAACAGGATTATTGTAAACTTGAACTGGTAATGAAACAGAAGATGTACATCCAAGTTGTGTTGTGACAGTGAGAGTGACTACATGTGAACCCGCTGAGAAGTAAGTTGTAGAAGTATTTTGAGATGTGTCTGATGGAGGAATGCCTCCTGGCATTGACCAATTCCACATTGTGATAGGGTCACCATTCGGAGCAATAGAGCCGTCCACCAATGTAACAGCATTTCCTAAACAAGCAGGGACAGCGGTAAATTGAGCAGTAGGGTTATTGGTGCAAGTTAATATTGCAGGAACATTTTGCGCAATTGTCTGATGGTGCGCAACGGTCAATCCGAGAACTGCTGTCGAGATGAGAAAAAGTTTTTTCATTGGCTTTGGATTACTGTAAAGATACAAAGTAACTCGTATGTTTGCGAAATTAAATAAACTAGTGCAACTAAAAGAAAAAAAGAGTGAGAGCAATATGCGTTACAAAACAACCCTTGAGGTATGTTCGTAGACAGAGAATCCTCACTCTTTTTAAAACTCTTTAAAGTCA
>JACRAM010000018.1 GCA_016213405.1 Bacteroidota bacterium | reverse complement strand
TCCGATAGTTTTTATTTTTTCTATGTTGTATTTAGAAATAATCTCATCAAACTTTTTGAAAAGAAAATCCAGTTCGCTTACTAATTCTTCAGCCGATAATTTCTCCGCAATTGTTGTGAATCCTTTAAAGTCGGTGAACATCACTGTTACGCTTTCATAATGCTTTGCTGAAGCTTTTCCTTTCGCTTTGAGTTCCCGTGCTGTTTCTGCAGGTAAAATATTCAACAAAAGCTTTTCTGATTTTCTTCTTTCACGAAAAATAAAAACTGAAAGTATCAGCACAACCAACAATCCTCCAGCAACTGACCAGATTATTATTTTCTGCCTGTTTAACTGAGCATCCTGTAATTCTTTGTCTTTGTTCAGAAGTGTAATCTGCTGTTCTTTCTTTTCGGTTTCGTATTTGGTTTGCATTTCGGCTATCTGTTTGGAGGACTCCTCGTTTAAAATACTGTCCTTCACTTCAGAAAATAACTTGTGGTTTTGGTATGCCTCTTTCCAGTTACCTTGTGCGCTGTATAAATCCGACAATCCTCTGTAACTTTCTTTTATATAATTTTTACTTCCAATTTCCCGAGACAAGCACAATCCTTTATTCAAATATTCGTTTGCATTGCTGAATTGCTTTAGCGAAGTATAAAAAGTTCCGATATTAATATAACAAGCGGCAATGCCATTTTTATCCCCTATTGCTTCTCTTATTCTCATGGACGTGAAATAATTTTCCAATGCTTTGGCATGGAGTTGCTCCTTCTTTTCCGAATTTCGTTCAAGTTCTGCCTGCTCGTAATAAATACTTCCGATGTTGTTGTAAGAATAAGCCATGCCATTTTTGTCACCTATTTCTTCTTTTATTTTCAATGAAGCAAAATAATTTTTCAGGGCTTTGCCGTAAAGTTGTTCCTGATACGTTGCGCTATCGGAACTGGCTAAGCTTGCCTGTTCCGCATAAATATTTCCGATATTATTATAGGAAGCAGCGATACCTTTTTTGTCTCCGATTTCTTCTCTGATTTTCAGCGAAGCAAAATAATTTTCCAATGCTTTGGCATAGTTGTTTTGTTCGTAAAAAATAATTCCGATGTTGTTGTAGGAGTAGGCAATGCCTTGTTTATCCCCGACTTCTTCTCTTATTTTCAAAGCTGTGAAATAATTTTCCAATGCTTTGTCAAAATTGGACTGGTTCTTATAAATAATTCCAATGTTATTGTAAGCAGTGGCTCTTTTAAGATTAAGGATTGATCCCGAATACTCAGGACGGTTAATGGAAAGAAGTCTGTCGCAGATTGTCAATGCATCGTTGGCATATTTCATGGCTGGATCATAATCTCCTTTGTTTAGTAATTCCCGACTCAGATCGTTCAGGCAGTTAATTTTGGCGGTATCCTCTTTTTCTTTTTGCAAGAGGATTAAGAGGGAATCAACCTTACTCTGCCGGGCAAAACATGAGATTGAAATAATAATCAAAAAAAGGAAATGTCGTTTCATGAATTGTGTTTTTCGAGAAAATACATTTCAATTTCTCCTTTATTCTTTGCAGAAATTTTTCCTCTAAATTGGCAGGTAAATTTATCTTTTACAAATTGATATGTGTTTCCTGAAATATTTATTTTGTTTGGTTCGCCAGATGATTCCATTCGTGAGGCAATATTTACTGTATCACCCCAGATATCATAAGCAAATTTTTTATCGCCAACTACTCCTGCGGTAACAGCGCCTGTGTGAATTCCTATTCTCAGATTCCACTTATTGTTTTGAGCAGTCATCCAGCTTTGAATTTCTATTGCTGCACTCACTACATCCTCTCCATGTGTGGTATTGGCTGCAGGCAATCCTCCTGCGCACATGTAAGCATCACCAATTGTTTTGATTTTTTCTATCGGATACTTGGAAATAATCTCATCAAACTTTCTGAAAAGAAAATCCAGTTCAGAAACTAATTCTTCTGCAGATAATTTCTCCGCAATGGTTGTGAATCCTTTAAAGTCGGTGAACATGACGGTTACGCTTTCATAATGCTTTGCTGAAGCTTTTCCTTTCGCTTTGAGTTCCCGTGCTGTTTCTGCAGGAAGAATGTTCAGTAAGAGTTTTTCGCTCTTTCTTCTTTCTTTTATAATGAACAGAGAAAGCAATACCACTATCAGCAATCCGCTGACGACTGACCAAATAATTATCTTCTGTTTTCTGACTTCTGACTTCTGCAATTCTCCTTCTTTGTTCAATAAAGTAATTTGCTGCTCTTTCTTTTCGGTTTCATATTTGGTTTGCATTTCTGTGATTTGCCGGGTGCTTTCTTCATTAAGCAATGAATCTTTTATGTCAGAATATTTTTTGTGGTATTCATACGCGTCTTTAAAGTTTTTCATGCTGGCGTAAGTTTCTGCCATCGCCTCACAATTGTTTTGCATGATGTCTTTTGAATCTATTTCTTCTGCGATTAGCAACCCTTTGTATATGCAATCAATCGCTTTTTGATATTCGCCTAACTTAGAATAGGTGACTCCGATATTCCCATAGGTAGCCGCTAATCCATTTTTATCTTGCAGCTCCTTCAAAATATTCAGCGCTTTCGAATAATAATCAACTGCTTTATTGAAATCAGAAAGTTCATCGTATATAATTCCGATGTTGCCCAAAGAAGTCGCTACTGCTTTTTTGTTTCCCATCTGTTTAGCCATGTCAAGAGATTTTTCCTGATACTCAATTGATTTTTTAAAGTCATTCAGATAATAATAAGACGAAGCAATGTTGTTATAAACGCCACCGATTTTTGTTTTGTCATTCAACTCTTCATACACTTTCAAACCAACCGTATAGTACTCTATTGCCTTTGCATAATTATGCTGTTCGTATTGTACAAGTCCTATGTTGTTATACGTTGCGGCAATACCGGTTTTATTTTTTGCTCTTTCGTAGGCATTGATTGTTTTGAGAAAATAGTTCATTGCCTCTTTAAAATTACCTTGAAGATAGTTGACCACACCCATATTGTTCAGCGAAGCAGGCACTCCTTTCTCAAATCCAATTTTTTCAGAAAGAGCAAGTGCGTTTTCAGAAAGATGAAAAGCGGTATCGGGACTAGTGTACCAATAGCAGACGGAAATCAGATTCAGGTGATTGACCTTGTTTGAATCTTCTTTATCTGATATCAAGAGATTTTGAAGTGAATCAATTTTTGACTGCTGTGTAAAAGCAATTAAAGGGTAAAGAAAAATAAATACAAAACAATATTTTCTCATCCTATTTTATAAAATAGATTTCTCAACGAAATACATTTCAATTTCTCCTTTATTCTTTGCAGGGATTTTTCCGCGAAAGTCTGCCCTCACCCCAGTCCTCTCCCAAAAGGAGAGGGAGTTTAGTTGAGTATAAGTGACTCCTGAGATATTTATCTTTCCTGCTTCTCCGCTACTTTCCATTCTTGAGGCAGTATTTACCGTATCCCCCCAAATGTCGTAAGCGAATTTTTTATCACCAACAACTCCTGCGGTGACGGGACCGGTGTGGATGCCGATGCGTAACTGCCAAGCCCCACCTAAATCCTCCAAGCCCCTCCTAAATCCTCCCCATTGGGGAGGACTTGTATTACTTTCTCCCTCCCTAACGGGGAGGGTTGGGGTGGGGCTTTGCATCCATTCCTGTATCTCCAACGCTGCTTTAACAATGTACTCTGCATGATTTGAGTTTGGTGTGGGAAGCCCGCTGGCACACATATAAGCATCTCCGATAGTTTTTATTTTTTCTATGTTGTATTTAGAAATAATCTCATCAAACTTTTTGAAAAGAAAATCCAGTTCGCTTACTAATTCTTCAGCCGATAATTT
>JACRAM010000017.1 GCA_016213405.1 Bacteroidota bacterium | reverse complement strand
GATTTTTTATCCAACGGGGTAAATTGGTTTGTTTTCTGTTTCTGTCCAGCTCCGATGGTCACGAAGGACTCCTTCGGAGAGTCCCTTCGGGACAAGATTGCCCTCACTCACAGACCTGCACGAGGAGGGCTTTCTTGTTTTTAACCCGAATTTTGCAATTCAAATTTTTAACACAGAGCACACGGAGTCAAAAAGAGTTTCACAGAGAAAACTATTTTCTTACTCCGTGTAACTCATGAATTTCTCAGTGAACTCTGTGTTGAATAGTATTACAACTGAAAAATCTGGGTTTACGCCATTAATAAATTACATCCCCTCAAATCGCTGTTATCCATCCTGCCCAACACTTCAAACGAACCGTCTTTATGAATTCTTCCAACATCCTGAGTTGCGATGAATGAGCAGGAATGAATGTTTGCCAAGTCAATAATATTGAGCGCACCGGTTTTTCCGTGCGGAAAAATTTGAAAAGGGTCGTTCACATCACGCACAAAAACTTTCATCCAGGGCGGGCAGTTAAAAATTCCATCACCGGTTGAATATGCCTGTGATAACAGCTCTGTCATTCCGTATTCAGAATGTATTTTTTGCACTCCGAATTTTTCGCAGAGGATTTTGTGAAGTTCTTCGCGGGTGATTTCTTCCCCGCCTGTCAACATACTGCCTGATTGATGGCGGGCAGGTCTGCGCCCTTTCATGCCGCCCGTTTCAACAACAAACAGCCAGTCCTCTCCCTTTCTCCCTCTCCCATTGGGAGAGGGTTGGGGTGAGGGCAAAGAGGGGAAATCTAACAGCGCAAATGAAACTCCGAATAAAATTACTTTTTGCTTTTTCTGTAAAAGAGTTTGAAGCACCTGCAAAAGAGTTTCATCCTTCTGATTATAAAACGTGCTGTACTTGTTTTTGCTTTGCCTGATTAAATCCTGCATCATATATATAAGGGAGGAATTCCGGTTCTCATAATACCCGGGAAGAAGCGCGAGGATGGCATATTGCTTTACATCTCCGTAAAACAATTCAAAACTTTTTCGAAAGCTTTTTTCATACAGTGAAATATCTGAAACGTAATGTTTGCTGCGCTCCGTTCCTGTAGTTCCAGAACTAAGAAAAACTTGTGATTTGTGATTTGTGACTTGAGACTTGGTAATTACTTCGTGTGTCTTGAAGAATTCAATCGGCAAGAAAGGGATATGCAAAATGCTTTTTATCTTTTCAGGAGTCGCTCCAAGCTGTTCAATATATTTTTTGTAAACCCCGTGGGACTTGGTTTTTTGTTCAACGGGGTAAACAGGATTTCCTTCTGCCTGAAGGCGAAAAATCTCCATCGCTTTCTTTTCAAACTCTTTTTTGCTTTTGATAGAAAATACTGAGGAAGGATTCACAATAAATTAAGTAACTGTTTAAATTTTATTTTGAAATGTTTTTTATGAAGAAAGATGGAACACAGATGACGCAGATTTTACAGATAAGCGCAGACAAAATCCGTGAAAATCAGTTTAACCAGCGTCATCAGCGTTCTATTTTAGAAATTTAAACCGTTACTAAAACTAAAATACAATGGGCGGAGTTTCTATGGTATTGCTTTTATGCTTTGCTTTATCATACATATATGCCTTGTACATTATTTTTGGAACAATAACTTCGAAATCACTCTGCTTAACATATATAAGTCCTTTCATGGGTTCGCTCGGGTCGCCATCGGGCAGAACGGGCGGAACGCGGTAAAAAACTTTAAAGGTGTCAAGGGCGGCAGTAGCAAGGTCATCAAAAGGAATCCATAGACCTGCTGTTACTGTATCCGGGAAAAATGGAATCATGCAGAAATTTCCCTTCTTAAAATCACCCAGCGTGTCTGCCTGGTCTAAGCCAATATCTCCTTCATTATCTGTAAAAGAAACCACCAGTTCAACCGAGTCAGGGCTTGATGGGTTGCCGTAGCGTATGAAATCTTTATAGGCAATAACTGGCTCGGATGGATAAACGGGCTTGTCTTTACAGGAAGAAATTGCAATTCCTGTCAAAATCACCACCGCCAGCTTATATAGAGGTCTAACTTTCATCTGCACTTAATAGGTACGAATGTACGGAAATTATTATCAAATATTTTGCCTCCTCAAAGATTATTTGCATCTTTACAACCTGAAATAAATCCATAACCAAGAAAATGAAAAAATATTTTGTTGCCGGAGCATTATTGCTTTCAGCATTTACTGTTTTCGGGCAGGACATCCACTTCTCTCAATACAACCTCACTCCGCTTGTAATTAATCCTGCTCAGGCAGGCGCTTATAAGAACATTGAGGCAATTATCAATTACAAAAGCCAGTGGACGAGTATTTCGCCCAATGCCTATAAAACCGCTATGCTTACTGGCGACATGCGCCTGATGCAGAAAAAATGGAAGACCAGCTGGCTGGCAACAGGCATTAGTATTTTCAGCGACAAAGCGGGTGATGGCAATATGAAAACCATGCAAGGAAATCTTTCTTTCGGATACCACACACAACTAAACGATAAAAATACTTTGGGCGGAGCGTTGCTTGCAGGATTTGCTCAACGCAGCATTGATTTCAGCCAACTCACGTGGGATGAACAGTACGTTAATGGAACATATAATGCCGCTAATTCCAGCAATGAACCTGTTGGAAATGCCAAATTCGGATATCCTGATTTCGGGCTCGGAATTTTGTATCAGTTCAACAAAGGGCAGATGTACTCAACAGCTAATGATATGGTGATTATTCATACCGGACTTGCTCTCTTTCACCTGAATGCACCCAAGTATTCCTATTATGATGGTTCCAATGAAAAACTTTATACAAAAATTATTGGTCATGCCGATGCGCTCATCGGAATTAAAAACACAAATCTTTCTTTAGTTCCCGGTTTCCTGTATATGGGGCAGGGTCCTTCAGGAGAAATTCTTCCCGGTATGTATTTTCGCTATATGCTTCGCGAAGAATCCAAGTTCACCGGCTATGTAAAAGGCGCTTCCATTATGGTGGGCACTCACCTGCGCATAAAAGATGCTTTCATTCCTTCTGTGCAATTGGAAATTGCTGAATACACTCTCGGAATCAGCTATGATATGAACGTTTCAGGATTAAAGTCAGCAACATCAGGCAAAGGAGGATTTGAAATCTCTTTGCGTTATGGCAACCCGAATCCGTTCCTCTATAAATCAGCGGCAAGTTTTCAATGATGTCTGTCATAAAAATTTTAACCCTCAAAGTGAACAACTTTGGGGGTTTTTTATTTTGTCAGTTCCGTACGCATATTACATTTGCCACGCAACATTTACAATTATTTTTTTATGACTATTGATCAATACATCAATTCAAGCATAGGCAAAAAAACCGTGATGGCGGCAACGGGCTTGTTCCTCTGCTTATTTCTTGTCGAACATCTTTACAGCAACCTTCTCCTTCTCTTTACTGACGGAGGAGTTGCTTTTACCGAATGGTCGCATACGTTGGTGCACAATATGTTTATCCGTCTTGTTGAAGTATTTCTTTTTGCAGCAATCATTCTTCATGTGGTGCAGGCAGTTTATCTGACAAAACAGAGCTCTGATGCGAGACCTGTAAAATATGCTGTTTACAAAGTGAATGAAACTTCTTCTCCTTTTTCGCGCAACATGGGTATCAGCGGAAGTTTGATTTTATTTTTTATCGTGGTTCACATGTGGCAGTTTTTTGTTCCCTACAGAATAATGGATACCGTGGGAGGTGAAGGACAGGTGAACGTGGCGGAAACAATAAAAGAAGCTTTTCAAAATCCATGGTACGTTCTCCTTTATGTTGCATCCGCAACCTTTCTTGCTTTTCATCTGAATCACGGATTTCAGTCCGCGTTTACTACGCTTGGACTTAATTCAAAAAAATACAAGGGGCTGATTTCCCTCTTCGGAAGTTTTTTTGCTTTTGGATTTGTTGGCCTCGGTTTTTCAATTATCCCGATTCTGTTTTATTTCGGCATTGCCGGCAATACTTTTTGAAAATAGATTTAAATGCTTTTAACACAGAGAACACAGAGTTTAAAGAGTTTCACAGAGAAGGATTACAATGCTCTCTCTCAGAGAATCATTTATTGCTGCATGGAAGTTCACAAGGAACTTGGACCAGGATTGATGGAATCAGTATATGAAGTTTGTACAGAGAATGTCATGCGGAAAGAGGGACTCTTCGTGCAATGCCAAGTTGTTCTTCCCGTTACTTTTAAAGGAGAAAAACTTGAAAAAGAATTTGTGATAGACACAATCGTGAATGAATTAATCATTCTTGAATTTAAATCTGTGGAAGTGATTCTTCCTGTACACGAAGCGCAATTAGTAACCTATCTGAAATTAGCCGATAAAAAATTAGGACTGCTGATAAACTTTAATGTGCCATTATTAAAGGAAGGTATCAGAAGAAAAATAAACGGTGATTTAAACTCTGTGTAACTCTGTTTTCTCAGTGAACTCTGTGTTGAAAAAAACATTTGTATGACAAAACTAAACTCTAAAATTCCGGAAGGAGAACTCGAAACCAAGTGGACAAAATATAAATCCACTGTTCCGCTCGTAAATCCATCCAACAAATTAAACATCGAAATTATTGTGGTGGGCTCCGGTCTTGCAGGCGCCTCTGCCGCTGCATCGCTTGCTGAGCTCGGCTACAAAGTAAAATGTTTTTGTTTTCAGGATTCTCCCCGCAGGGCGCATTCCATTGCCGCACAAGGTGGAATCAACGCTGCAAAAAATTATCAGAACGATGGCGACAGCGTGTACAGATTATTTTACGATACAGTGAAAGGTGGTGACTACCGCGCCCGCGAAGCAAATGTATATCGCCTTGCTGAAGTTTCTTCTGCTATCATTGACCAGTGTGTTGCGCAGGGAGTTCCCTTTGCGCGTGAATACGGAGGATATTTGGACAATCGTTCCTTCGGAGGAACACAAGTGCAGCGAACTTTTTATGCTGCCGGACAAACCGGTCAGCAGCTTTTGCTCGGTGCATATTCCGCATTGTCAAGACAAATCGGAAAAGGTTCTGTAGAAATGTACACCCGCCACGAAATGATGGATGTGGTAATCATTGACGAAAAAGCAAGAGGAATTATTGCCAGAGATTTGGTCTCAGGAAAACTCGAAAGACATTTCGGTCATGCGGTATTGCTTTGCACCGGTGGTTATGGAAATGTTTTTTATCTCTCCACCAACGCAATGGCTTGCAATGCTACTGCTATATGGAAAGCGCACAAGAAAGGCGCCTTCTTTGGTAATCCATGTTTCACTCAGATTCATCCGACATGCATTCCAGTTTCGGGAGATCATCAATCTAAATTAACCCTGATGAGTGAATCATTGAGAAATGACGGGCGCATTTGGGTTCCAAAAACAAAAGGAGAAACACGCAAGCCGAATGAAATTCCAGAAGAAGAAAGAGATTATTTTCTGGAAAGAAGATATCCTGCTTTCGGAAATCTGGTTCCGCGCGATGTGGCTTCACGCGCTTCTAAAGAACGCTGCGATGCCGGTTACGGAGTAGGCGCTTCTAAAATGGCGGTGTATCTCGACTTTGCGTTTAACACCCTTCGTTACGGGCAGATCGAAGCGCATAAGAATAACCTGCACAATCCTTCGCAGGAAGAAATTAAAAAACTTGGGCGAGAAGTAATAAAAGAAAAATACGGAAATCTCTTTGAGATGTACGAAAAAATTACCGGAGAAAATCCTTATGAAGTTCCGATGCGTATTTATCCAGCCGTGCATTACACCATGGGCGGATTGTGGGTGGATTATGATTTGATGACAACTGTTCCTGGTTTGTATACACTCGGTGAAGCCAATTTCTCTGATCACGGTGCAAATCGTTTGGGTGCTTCTGCGCTCATGCAAGGTTTGGCTGACGGATATTTTGTGATTCCATATACCATCGGTTCTTATCTTTCTACAGATATCCGCACAAAAGCAATTTCTAACGATCACGAAGCATTTGTAGAGACAGAGAAAAAAGTTCAGGAGACATTGAATCTGCTGATGAATGTGAAAGGAACAAAATCGGTTGACCATTTTCACAAGCGGCTCGGAAAAATTATGTGGGATAAATGCGGAATGGGACGCAATGAAAAAGGATTGACCGAAGCGATAATGGAGATCCGCGCGTTGCGTGAAGAATTCTGGAAAGATGTGCGTATTACCGGAGCGCAAAACGAATTAAATCCTGAATTGGAAAAAGCAGCCCGTGTTGCAGATTTTCTCGAACTCGGGGAATTGATGTGCATGGACGCGCTGAATCGTAAAGAATCCTGTGGCGGGCATTTCCGTGAAGAATCCCAAACCGAAGAAGGAGAAGCAAAACGTGATGACGAGAATTTCACATACGTTGCAGCTTGGGAAAGCAAAGGAGACAACAAATGGGAAATGCATAAGGAAGAATTAGTTTTTGATGTAGTTCATCCTTCACAAAGAAGCTACAAGTAGGCAATTGCAAATGGCAATACATACAAGAAGTAATTCGTAATATTCGTAACAAAATTCGTTAATTGGTAACCAGGAAAAGCAAGCCGAAATAAAATTAGGCATGTATCACCTTATTGGAATTAGTAAATTTGACAATGACCTTTAAACAAGAACAAAAATATGTCCTTAAAAAACTAAAAGAAAAAGAAGCACTTGTTTATTCACCAAAATATATTCTTCAAAATTTTGTTGAAATG
>JACRAM010000016.1 GCA_016213405.1 Bacteroidota bacterium | reverse complement strand
CACGATGTACGATTTATCCTAATCCCACGAGCGGAGTGTTTAATGTGCAGATGAGCCAATTTGAAAATTTGAAAATGAAAGACATTGAAATATATAATATGTACGGAGAAAAAGTGCCTGCTCATTTTCAAATTAACTCATTTTCAAATTCTCAAATTGATTTGTCTTCTCAGCCCGCAGGAATTTATTTCATCGAACTTAAAACCTCAAAAGATAATTATCATGGGAAAGTGGTTAAGGAATAGTGTATGTGCAGCGGTAATCATGCAAAAATAATTTACTTGCTCTTAATCTCAAACTCCGTTCTGCGGTTCAACTGCCTTCCTTCATCCGTATCGTTTGCAGCCATGGGTTTTGTTTCGCCATATCCTTTAGAAGTTAATCTGCCTTTATCAATTCCGTGAGAGGCAAGGTAATCCACCACGGCTTGGGCGCGGCTGGCTGAAAGTTTCATGTTGTAATCGTCAGCGCCTTTGCTGTCGGTATGCCCGCCAATTTCAATTTTCAGTGTGCCCACATCGGTCATGAGTTTTATCAATCGCTCCAGTTCTGCCGTTGATTCAGGGCGCAAGGTTGACTTATCAAAGTCAAAGAAAATATTCCGGAGAACAATTTTTTGCCCCACCGCGATATTGTTCAGCCCGATGTCTTTTACATATTCCTGAGAGCCGGAAGAAGCGGGGATGTCAAAATTTTCAGAGTGAAAGAGGTATCCTTCTTTCTTCACGGCAATGCCGTAATTTTTTCCGGCAGGGAGTGATACGAGAAATTTTCCTGTGGCGCTGTTTGATTTGAACGAAGCTATTACTTGGTTCAGCTGATTATCCACCAGTTCAATGTCTGCTTCAAGCATCTGCTTGGTCACTGCATCAAAAATGGTCCCTTTTAAAATTGAAACCTGTGTAATGGGCACCGCAACTTCTTTCGCGATAACTGTTTCTTTAATGGGCTCTGTTAAACTTGCAAGAAGATTATCTTCCGTATTCAGCACCGGATTTTTTGGCGTGATGAACGTAATCATGTAAATATCTTTATCGCCATACCCATCGGCTTTGTAAGAAGCATAGTAGGCGTGCTTTCCGTTAGCTGACAGAACAAAATCCACATCATCATCAGAAGAATTTATCGGATAGCCCACATTTTCAGTCATTGACCATTTTTTCTTTTTATCATCCCACACGGTTTTGAAAATATCAAACCCGCCCATCGTTTTATGTCCGCAGCTGCTGAAGTAAAGAGTTTTTCCGTCAGGATGAATGAACACGCTGTATTCTTCATAGGGAGTATTGATAATGGGTCCGAGGTTTTCGGCTTCCATCCATTTTTGTTTTTTAGGATCCCAGGCAGATTTATAAATATCATGCCCGCCAAATCCGCCTTCTTTGTTGCTCACAAAGTACAAGGTGTTTCCATCTGCAGTAAGCGAAGCAGATGATTCATGAAATTTTGTGTTGATGTTATCATTTAATTTATCGGGTTTAGACCATGAAGTGCCTTTCAAATCACATTCATAAATATTTCCGCTGCCGCGGGTCATATCATCAAGATAAATAAAAAGTTTTTGACCGTCTGCCGAAAGAGCCACGGTTGCATCGTGCCGGTTTTCTGTATTAACGGGTTTGCCCATGTTGTTCGCCATGCTCCAATTGCCGTTTTCACCGTTTGAGATATAAATATCTTCATAATACATCTGGTCATTTTCATCAATGCCTCCCCCGGAAGTGTTATTTCTCCTTGAGGTAAACATCATCACCGCTTCATCGGCAGAAATTACGGGGGCATAATCAGGATATTGAGAATTTATTTCAGTGCCGGCATTATCAATGAAAACCAGCACCGGGTTTTTTACCAGTTCGATTCCGTTTCTGCATTCAGTTAGTTTTTTCTCAACATCTGTCTTGGATGCTTGGTCTTCCGGCTTAATAGCTGCTTTGTATTCCTGATAACGCTGAATTGCTTTATCCCAATCCATGTTCATCTGATAGGCCTGCCCAAGATAGTAGCGTATGTTTTCTCCTGCAGTGGGATTTAATTTGTATGCTTTTTCTAAAAACGGAAGCGCTTTTTGTTTAAAGGCGGAGTTAAGGTAACAAACTCCGATTTTGTAATTCAGCAAGCCATTATTAGAATTGAAATTATTTGCCTTGACATAAAGAGGCAGGGCTAAATTGTACAGCCGGTATCCTTCTTTCTGGGATTTGTTAAAGTAGGAATCTCCATCATCAATATTTCTTTTTGCATCTTTCAGTCCGCTTTTATCATTGGGGAAATTAGCTTTTTCAAACTCAACATTCTGTGAAAAAAGAGATACACGGAATAGGAACAGAAGCAAGAAAAAAGAAATAGGTTTCATGTATTATTAAGATTAGATATTCGTTTTCATGATAAGCTCATCAAACTATTTACTCAAAATTTCAAACTCTGTTCTTCTGTTTAATTGCCTGCCTTCATCGGTATCATTTGTTGCAATTGGTTTTGTTTCGCCATAGCCCTTTGCAACCAGGCGGTTTTTGACAATGCCTTTTTTCAGAAGATAGTCCACCACTGCCTGTGCGCGCGACTGTGAAAGTTTCAGGTTATAGTCGTCTTCTCCTTTACTGTCGGTATGTCCGGCAATTTCAATTTTCATAGTAGGAATATCGGTGATCAGTTGAGTGAGGCGTTCGAGTTCGGAGGTGGATTCGGGGCGCAGCGTTGCTTTGTCAAAGTCAAAGAAAATATTGTTTAGCACGATCTTGCTTCCAACGGAAAGGCTCTTTAGCTCAATGTCTTTCACCACTTCGTTGTAGGCGGCAGTATCAAGGATGTCAAAATTTTCGGAGTGAAATAGATACCCTTCTTTCTTTACCGCAATGCCATAATTCCCTCCTGAAGGAAGTGTGACAAGGTATTTTCCGGTAGCGCTATTGGATTTAAATGTGGCAATAACCTGATTTGCCCGGTTATCAACAAGTTCAATATCTGCTTCAAGCAGTTCCTTGGTCAAAGCATCAAAGATGGTTCCTTTGAGAATGGTTACTTTGGCAGTGGCTGCTTCTTCTTCTTTTCCAAAAGAAATTTTATAAATATCTTGTTCCCCGTAACCGTCTGCCTTGAAAGAAGAATAATAAGCATGCTTGCCGCTTGCCGACACCACATAGTCAATATCATTATCGGCAGTGTTTATCGGATAACCCATATTTTCCGGCTTTGACCATTTCTTTGTTTTTTTGTTCCAGACTGATTTGAAAATATCAAAGCCCCCCATGGAATTATGTCCCTGACTGCTGAAGTAAAGAGTTTTTCCATCCGGATGAATAAACACACCGCCATATTCTTCATAGGGAGTATTGATTACAGGACCAAGGTTTTCTGCAGGTTTCCATAATTTCTTTTTTTTATCCCATACAGCACGGTAGATGTCGTGCTTGCCCAATCCTCCTTCTTTGTTGCTCACGAAATACAAGGTGTTTCCGTCTGAAGAAAGCGATGCGGAGGATTCGTGATAGGGTGTGTTAATCATGTCGCTCATCTTTTCCGGTTTTTCCCAAAGAGCGCCCTTTTGCTGGCACTCATAAATATTTCCGCTTCCTTGCCTTGTATCATCAAGATAGATAAAAAGTTTTTGCCCGTCTGCTGTTAAGGCAAGCGTTGCGTCATGGCGGTTCTCTGTGTTCACGGGCTTGCCCATGTTTTTTGCAGGAGACCATTTCCCGCTTTCGTTGGTTGAAATATAAATGTCTTCATAATACATCTGGTCGCCCGGCTCAATGCCTCCACCGGTAGTATTATCTCTGCGCGAAGTAAACATCATAACCGATTCGTCTGCAGAGATGACAGGATGATAATCGGGATAGGGCGAATTTATTTCAGTGCCCACATTGCTGATAATTACCTCTACAGGATTTTTTACCAGCTCAATTCCGTTTTTACACTCGGTGATTTTTTTATCCACGTCATCCAGGTCTTCTTTATCTTCCGGCTTCAATACATCTGCTTTGTAAGTTTGATATTCTTTGATGGATTTGTCCCAATCCATATCCAGATGATACGCCCTGCCAAGGTAGTAGTGAATATCCTTAGCAACAGTGGGATTCAGCTGATAAGATGTTTCCAGATGGGATATTGCTTTTTGCTTATAAGGGGAAAAGATGTAGCAAACTCCTATTTTGTAATTGAGCAGGGCATTCTTGGGATTGAAAGTATCTGCCTTCAGATAAAGAGGCAATGCATAATTGTACATCTGGTGCCCCATTTGAAAATAACTGTCTCCTTCTTCAATATTTCGTTTGGCTGCTTTCAATCCGTTCTTGTCATTAGGAAAATTAGCTTTTTCGAATTCTACATTTTGCCCGTTAGCGGAAGGATGAATGGCTGAGAGTAAGAAAATGCTTATTATGCCGATGATGTGCAGGGTTCGTTTTTGTTTCATAATCATTAAACTTTTAATCCGATTATCAAAATGTCATCTGTTTGTTCAGTGGCGCCCCGCCATTCATTGTGTTTTTTATCAAGAGCTTCTTTTTGTTTTTCAGGATCAAGCGCATGAATTTGCTGTAACAGTTCCCTTAGGTGAAACGCCAGGAACTTTTTTCTTTTCTCACCGCCAATCTGGTCCTGGTATCCGTCCGAATAAAGATAAATCATATCACCTTCTTTTGCCTGAACTGTATTGTTGGTGAAGGAACAGCTGGTAGTTGTTCCAATAGAAATTTTATCTGCTTTTACTTCATTCACTTGCCCGTTGTTTATTATTATCAGAGGATTATGCGCACCGGCATAAATAATTTCTTTGCTCAGCTTGTCGTATTTTATCAGCGCAATATCCATTCCGAATTTCCCAGTAGTGTTTTCAATGTTTTGATGAAGCATGTCCATTAACTGCGTGTTTACTTCTTTTAATATTTCAGCAGGAGTAACGTGCACGTTCCTGACAATTTCATCAAGCATGATAAATCCAAGAAGTGACATAAATGCTCCGGGAACTCCGTGACCTGTGCAGTCAGCAGCCGCAATATAAAAATTGTCATTGCTTTTTTCTTCGTACATCCAATAGAAATCACCACTCACTATGTCTTTCGGCTTGTATAAAATAAATGAATGCGGAAAATGTTGTGAAAGCATACCTGCAGGAGGAAGAATGGCATCCTGAATGTTTTTCGCGTAATCAATGCTGTCGGTGATGAGAATATTTTTCTGCTCAATCTGTTCTTTTTGCTTGTAGATGATTTCATTTTTCTGTTTCAATAGTTCGTTTGCTTTCTTTTTATTTCTGTATGCGAGGAATACAAAAAAAGCAAGAATAACTACGAGAATAGAAAACCCCACTGCCCCCCAGATGACTAATTTTTGTGCTTTTAATTCCGATTCCTTTAGTTCCCCTTCTTTTTTTAATAGTTCATTTGCTTTGGTCTGCGATTCTGTTTCCATCTGCTTGCGGATGATTTCTTCCTGCTGAGTTTTAATTTTCAATTCCTTTAGTTGCGCATCGGAACTCAGTTTTTCAATTTCTCCCATGGTTTTAATTTTCTCTGCAGAAAGAGAATTGATTTCCAGTTCTTTTGTTTTTATCTGCTCCTGTGTTAGCTTTTCTTTCTTCTGAACGAAATCCGATTTGTTTTTTTCATACTCGCTTTGATTCTTTTTTGCAATTTCAAGGGCGGGAAGTATTTCGTTAGCAATGGAGTTGAGATTATTTTTCTTGGCGAGTTCATAGCCACGGTTGAGAAAAATAAAACCTTCATCATAGCTGCCCCAGTTATTGCAAGTTACTCCTATTTTATGAAGAATTTTTGCCTGTCCTCTTATGTCTTTTAAACTTTCATATAATTTTAACGCCTGCTGATAATAAGGGAGAGCGTTTTCGTATTTTTTCTGCTTAAAATAAACATCCCCTATTTCTATGTTTATGCTTATCATTCCCTCTTTATCATTTACTTTTTTCAAAAGCTCCAGCGCTTTTGAGTTGGCGTCAATGGCTTCGGAATATTGCTGTGAACCGGAGTAAGCGTCTCCAATCTTATTCCAGATATACGCAGAACTGGCGGGTTGGTTGTTAGCGTCAAAAATTTTAATTGCATCTTTATAATTCTGAACCGCTTTTCCCACATTGTATTGAACGCTATAGGCGTTGCCCAGATGAAGCAGTGCGCCTGCTTTTTCATTTTCATCGCCTGCCTTTTTAGCAGCTTTCATCGCCTGTTCTGCATAGTCAATCGCTTTGTCGGAACTTGTTTTGAGATAGGCTTCCGAAAGCTGGTTGAGAATGCCGGGCTTCTCTTCTGCAGAAGCGGTTTTTAATTTTTCTTCCAGTTCCTGTATGGACTGGGAGAAAACAGAATTAAAAATTAAAAATGAAAAATTAAATATGAAAATGCAAACTAATCTAAAACCTGAACCCTGCAATCTGAAACGATTTTTCATTTCGTATTTTTCGTATGATTTCGTTTTTCGTAGATTTCTATTGTTCAAAGAAGAAATCAATCAGGTGATGAATTTTTTCTGTTGTGTAGTCATTGGCTCCGTCAAAAAATCCGTCAATCACGGCTACAATTTCATCAGCGGTAATTCTTCCGTCATTGTTTTTATCAGCTGACGCAATCTCGGCTGGTAATTTTGCGGCAGTTGTAGTTTCTGTTGTTGTGTTTTGTGTTGATGTATTTTGTGTTTGCGTGGTGGTGGTACTGGTTTCAGTGGAAGAAGAAGTGGCAACTGCATTTTCGTCAATGGCGGTTACTTTGAATTCCGTCCTGCGGTTTTGCTGTCTGCCTTCTTCTGTTTCATTGGATGCAATGGGTTTCAGAAATCCATATCCTTTGAACGACAATCTTGCCTTTTCAATTCCGTTTGCAATAAGATAATCAATAACTGATTTTGCGCGTGACTCGGAAAGTTTCAGGTTGTAAGTGGCAGAACCCTTGTTATCGGTGTGTCCTGAGATTTCAATCTTCATCGAAGGGTTATCGTTCAGAACATTTGCAACGCGCTGCAATTCAGGTTTTGAATCGGGGCGGAGCGATGCTTTGTCAAAATCAAAAAAGATATTATTAAGGACAATATTTGCATTTGCCCGGATTTTTTTCAGGACAATGGGAGGAAGCTTCATTTTGTCTTTGTCAGGAGGAATGTCGAGGTTGATGGATTGGAAAAGGTATCCGTCAGCCGACACCGTCATTCCGTAATTTTTTCCTCCTTTGAGTTTTGATAAATATTTTCCCAACTGGTCGGCAGTGGTGCGTGCAATCACTTCGCCTGTGGCGTTGTTCACAATTTCAATTTTTGCTTTGAGCGCTTTTCCTTTTTCATCCACAATAGTTCCTTCAATATCCACAATCTGTTCTTTGCGCTTGAGCTTGATATTTACATCCAGTTCTTTGAATTTTTCTCCCCGTGGAATATTGAAAACTTCTTCGTGAGGGAAATACCCGTTGGCAGTCACTTTCATTTTGTAATTCTTTCCCGAAGGAAGCGAGACGAGAAATTTTCCGGTCGCGTTGTTTGATTCCTGTGTGGAAACAAGCTTTCCTGTTTTCATGTCAATGATTTCAATTTTAGAGCCGACAGGATTATCGCTTTCATCCGTAACATTTCCTTTCACCAGCGTGAGATAAACAGTGGTGTCGGCAGGCAGCGTGATTCTGTAAATATCTTTTTCTCCAAAACCATCGGGGCGGATGGTTGCATAATATCCGTGTTTGCCGCTGGCAGAAACAACAAAGTCAACGTCATCATCAGGCGAATTAACAGGATAGCCGAGGTTCACGGGTGCAGACCATTTTTTGAGCGAATCGTTATAAACCGATTTGAATAAATCAAATCCTCCCATGCTGTTGTGCCCCTGTGAAGAAAAGTAAAGCGTTTTTCCGTCAGGATGAATGAACACGGTGCGCTCGTCATATTCCGTGTTGATTACATCACCCAGATTTTCCGGTGCGCCCCATTCGCCTTTCTCATCCTTTGCCGATTTGAAAATGTCATGAAGCCCCAGCCCTTTGTTGTCAAGCGGATTCTCGCTGCAGAAATAAAGTGTTTTCCCATCGGGAGATAAACTTGCCGAAGATTCATGGTATCTGGTATTGATGGTGCTCGGAAGTTTTTTGGGTTCTGACCAGTTGTGCCCGTCCAGTTTGCACTCATAAATATTTCCGCTTCCGGTATACGTGTCGTCTAAGTAAATGAAAAGCGTTTGCCCGTCAACTGAAATTCCGCAGGTGGCATCGTGGCGGTTGGAAGTGTTAATGGGGTCGCCAAGATTTTTCGACTCTGTCCAATTCCCTTTTTCATTGTTGGAAATATAAATGTCTTCGTAATATTTCCCATCATAGGGGTCAACTCCTCCCCCGGAAGTGTTATCTCTCCGCGCGGTGAAAATCAAAACCGACTCATCGGCAGAAATCACCGGGCGGTAATCAGGGAACTGAGAATTAACCTCAGCGCCCATATTGACTATGTGATAGCGAAGCGAATCAGGAAGTTTGCGCATGCGCAAAGTGTCTTTCATTAGTTCAATTCCGTTTTTACATTCCTGAATTTTTTTGTCAGCGTCAGAAGTTTTTTCTTCTTCGCTTCCTGCAATCCTCTTTTTGTATTCATCGAAATTAGTGATTGCCTTATCCCACTGCATGGCGAGGTGGTATCCGCGACCTAAATAATAATACAGCTTGTCGTTCACTTCCGAATTCAATTTCCTTGCTTTCTCAAGATGAGGAACAGCTTTTTGCTTGAAAGAAGAGTAGAGGTAGCAAACACCGATTTTGTAATTGAGCTCAGCGTTTTCAGAATTAAAATCATTTGCTTTAAGGTAGAATTCAAGAGCGCGGTTGTATAAATGTACGCCCGCCTTGAAAAGTTCATCGCCTTTTTTGATGGCGCTTTGCGCGTCTTTGAGCCCTTCCTCTTTTCCCGAAAAATTTTCTTTGGTGAAATCCACGTTTTGGGTAAAAGCGATTACACCGATGCAGGAAAAAATGATTACACTGATACCGAAAATTATTTTTTTCATGTTATTGTTTATGCGATGTGATTAAATTTTATTTACAATCCTGCAAATAATTTTTTGCCTGGTCAATTCCCAGGTTTGCAGCCGCTTCCCAATCCTTGCAGGCGCCTTGCTGGTCCCGGATAAGTTCTTTCGCCATTCCCCGGTTCAGATACGCATAGCCGTATTTGCTGTTATAGGAAATCGCTTTGTCATAATCCTCAATGGCGGCTTTGTAATCTTTCAGTTTGAATTTTGCCGCGCCCCGGTTGTTGTAGGCAATGGCATAATCATTTTTCAGCTTGATGGCTTTAGAAAAATCATCTGCAGCTCCGCTGTAATCTTCCGCGTCAAAACGCGCGCTTCCCCTGTTATTGTAGGCAATAAAACTTTCTTTTGTTTTAATGGCGTTGTCATAAGCGGCAATAGCGCCTTTTGAATCTCCCTTCTTTCGCAGCATGCTGCCGAGATTGGAATAAGCAAACGCCATGTCCGGTTTCAACTGGGTTGCTTTTTTATAATCAGATGCTGCGCCCGTATAATCCTCCAGTTCTCGCTTTGAACTGCCGCGGTCGTTGTAAGCGTAGGCATAATCCGGCTTTAGTTTTATTGCATTGTCAAAATCCTCTATGGCGCTTTTGTATTCCTGAATCTCAAACAGAATTCCGCCACGGTAATAATACGCCTGCGCGTTGTTCGGATTAAGCTGAATTGTTTTTCCATAATCTTCCGATGCTCCTGTTTTGCTTCCCATGGCATATTTTGCCTGCGCGCGGCTGAAGTAGCAATCCGAGCAGGAATCATTTATTTTTATCGCATGGTTGTAATCGTCAATCGCTCCGTTTATGTTTTTCATTTCAAACCGAACGATGCCGCGGTTATAGTACGCTTTGTCAAAATTTTCGTTCAGCGTGATCGCCTGGTTGAAATCAGTCATTGCCCCGTTGTAATCCTTTGCCGCAAACTTGATGATGCCGCTGTTATAAAGTTTTTCGGCAGTAAAGTCAAGCCCCGCCAGCGTAGAAACTTTTACCGTGTCCTGCGCTGTCGAACTGATGATTTGAGAAGCAAAAATTGCTGCCGTCACACAGGAGTTTCTTAACATGTTTTTTGGTTTAATGAATACCTGCAAAAGTAGAACATTTTTGAAAAGACATAGTGAGATATTAAGAGGGGTTAAAAAGTGATTTGAACGAATAAAGCATTTTGACACATTCATCGTATTTTCATCCGCGAATATGTTTTTCATATATATTTGCCTCCATTTTAATAATTAAGATGCGCTTCAGAATATTCCCTCCATTGTTTACTGTTTGCTGTTTACTGTTTGCTGTTCACTGCTTCGCCCAGCCCGCCCAAAAGAAACCCAAAGCCACCGGTGATATAAAACTTGCCGAAGAAAATTTTAAGAATGGCAATTTTGAGGGCGCGCTCGATGAATACCTCGTCCTTATAAAAAAAGATGCCGGCAATGAAAAGTACAATTACCGCATTGGCGTTTGCTACCTCAATACAGATATTGATAAAACAAAGGCAATCTCCTACTTCGAAAAAATTCAGAACAGCGCTGTCGAACCTGAAACAAAATATCTTTTAGGCAGAGCGTATCAGTATGCTTATAAATTTGATGACGCAATAAAAATTTTGAACGCCTACAAGAAGGATGGTAAAGGCAGTTCTGAAAACCTCAAGGATGTTGAAATGCAGGTGCAGTATTGCCTCAATTCAAAAGAGCTGATGAAATTTCCGGTGAATGTTTCATTTGAAAACCTTGGCAAGAATATTAACTCTGAGTATCCTGATTATTTCCCGTTTGTTCCTTCTGATGAATCGTTTATCATTTTCAATTCAAAGCGCCCCGAGAGCGGTGCCTGGCAGTATCCTGACGGCTCATGGGGGTCAAATATTTATTTTTCAAAAGTAAAAGATGGTCAATATGCAAAAGCGAAACTGCTCGGCAGGGTGATTAACTCCGTAGAAGGAGAAGAAGAAGCCATCGGGCTTTCCGGCAGCGGTGATTACCTTTTAATCTATCATGACGACTTTCAGGGCTCGGGCGATATTTATATTTCAAAGGCGGATAAAAGCCGGAACTTTAAAGAACCTATTCTGCTTGATGAGCAGATAAATTCTCAGCGCGGGCAGGAAATTGCCGCTTCTATTTCTGCTGACGGCAACGCCATTTTCTTTGCCAGCACGCGTCCGGGCGGCTTTGGCGGTTCAGATATTTATGTTTGCAGAAGATTGCCTACCGGAGGATGGGGTCCTGCGCAAAATTTAGGCGAAGAGATCAACACTCCTTTCAACGAAGACTTTCCAAATATCTCTCCTGACGGAAACATGATTTTCTTTTCCTCCATGGGTCATACCAGCATGGGGGGCTATGATATTTTTGTGGCTAAATGGGATGAAACAAATAAAAAATTCTCAGGAGCAAAAAATATCGGATACCCGATAAATTCCCCTGAAGATGATATGAACTTCCGCATCTCTTCCACCGGAAAATTCGGATACATATCTGCCCGTAAAAAAGATGGCTTTGGCGACATGGATATTTACCGTATAGATTTTTTAGATGTGGATCCTGACTACACGGTTATTACCGGAAAAGTTATGAGTAAAGATGCTTCCAAGCCGGTTGATTCCACGCACGTTTTCATTTCTGTTACTGATTTTTCTACGGGCGATGAGTTTGGAAGCTACATGCCGAATCCCAATTCAGGCAGGTATGTGATCATTCTCCCTCCCGGAAAATTCATCATCAATACTGAGATTCCGGGCTATGACAAGTACAGCGAAACAATTCAGATACTGGATAAGAGTTCATTCAAACCACTTATAGAGAAAAATATTATGCTGATGCCGGAAGGCGGAATTGCTGTCCCTCCAAAGAAAAAATAGAAGGAGTAACTTATGTTACGCAAAATGTTCAATATTCAATGTTCAATTCTCAGTTCTCAATGGTTACTCGCAACAGAATTATCTTTTGAAGTATGGAACAGAAAAAATATGATATAGAAGATCGTTTGGTTAACTATACATGTAGAATGATTGATGTTGTTGAAGCATTACCTCAAACAAGGGCAGGAAACTATATTGCCGGGCAATTAATTAAATCTTGTCATTCTCCAACTTTTAATTATGGAGAGGCTCAAGCAGCTGAATCAAGGGACGATTTTATCCATAAACTGGCTGTCGTTCTTAAAGAATTAAAAGAATGTCGTTCTGCATTAAAAATAATTCGGAAAAAGGAAATGATTAAACCGGCTGTTAAGCTTACTGAAATCTATAAAGAAACTGAAGAATTAATCGCCATAATTGGAAAAAGTATCAAAACTGCTGAAAAGAATAAAGGCACATAAGTGCTAATTGAAATATTGAACATTGAATATTGAATATTGAATATTTTTTAAAAAGGATTTCTGCGTAACATAAAGGAGTAACTTATCTCCGTAATTTTATATCTCATTACCAAACCAATCATCGTGAAAAAAATATTTTCACTCTCTTTGCATCTGTTATTCTTTATTCCGCTTTTATTCTCTCAGTCCAGCGATATGAATATTTCAAACTTTCCTACTTCAGATACCGAACCCTATCTGGCTGTAAATCCCTCCAATGGAAATAATCTTATTGCGGCATGGATGCGCGTAACTTCTTTCACGCAGCTTTCCATCTGCACAAAAGCCTCTTTTGACGGAGGAATCACATGGGGGAATCAAAACATACTGCCTCACATGTCATCTAACTTTACTTCTGCCGATGTTTCCATTACATTTAATAATTCAGGAACTGCTTTTCTTAGTTATGTAGATTACAAACTGGTTCTTGATTCTGGCTTTGTGCGAATAGTGAATTCTGCTAACGGAGGCGTTTCATGGAGCAGTCCTGTAAATGCAGTGAGCGCTGCTGACTCTCCTGATTTACCCGTTGACCGCCCCTGGATTGCTGCCGATTACACGAGCGGAACTTACAGCGGGAGATTGTATCTGGTCAGCAAAAGTTATTTTGCCGCAACTCCTCCTCACAAAATATGGCTCAGCATTTCATCTGACAGCGGTAGCACCTGGACGCCCATCAAACAGCTTGACGACAGCATTCCTGTCGGATTGACAAACATCATGGGAACTCCTGCCGTTGGAGCAGATGGTTCGCTGTATGTTGCCTATCCTTCTTACGTGCCAAGCCTGAGCCCCTTCGCACGAACCATTTGCATTAAATCAACCGATGGGGGAAATTCTTTTATTCCTTATCCCACTCAGAATTATCCTGCTAATGCTGCTATCACAGACACACTCTATCAGGGAAGTTATTCGCTCTCTGCAAATCCGGCTAACGCCAGCAATATTGTTTTGCAATTTACAGACCAGCGCAACGGAGACCCTGATATTGAATCTCAGTTTTCAGTTGATGGAGGAATCACATGGAGCGCAGTGCAGCGCGTGAATGATGATGCCATGGGCAATGGTGTGGGGCAGGATATGTCATGGTCTGCCTTTTCTTCTTCCGGAATTTTTGCCATCGCCTGGCGCGACCGGAGAAATTTTGGAACGAGCTCGCAGGATTCTTTTGAAGTATTCACAGCGGTTTCCACTGATGGAGGAATAAGTTTCTTTCCCAATTACCAATTCAGTTCAGCTCCTTCGCCTTTCATTAACATACAAAGAGGAAATGATTTTATTGGTGTCGGGCTGAATAGCAATACTCTGTTTTCTGATTGGTGCGACAGACGCACTCCCAACAATGAAATATTCTTCAGAGGAGAATCACTTTCTCTAATCGCTTCATCAGAAAATAATTTATCAAGCAGCCATATCTTTGCCCGGGTTTACCCGAACCCCAGTGGCAGCGAAATAGAAATTTATGATTTGAATAACAGAAAGTACGATTTGGCGGTTTTCGATGTATCAGGAAGAAATATATACACTTCTCAAATTGCGCAATGCTCGTCTTATAAAGTGCCGTATAAGTTTTCTTCAGGAAATTATTTCTTCAAACTGAAATTTCTGTCAGAAGAAAAAACAATAAAGGTTGTTGTTAAATAACTTATTTATTTCCGGTAGGCAAACCGTCTTTGTATTCGCCAAGAATAATGACAAGTTTTGTCTTGCGGTATTCCTGCACTGCCGCTATCATTTCCTCTTTAGTTTCTTTTCTGAGCTTTATTCCTGAGCCGGGATCAGTTCCGCGGTTGCGCACTTCAATATAAAATCCATCTCTGAATACGATGGGTTTGCTGGGCGGTCTTCCTCCTCCTTTCTTTCCTTTCATTCCCATAGATAAATTTTTTAATCGGGTTTACCCCGTTGGATTAATTTCATATCCTACGGGGTTTACCCTCGTGGATTTTTTTTATCCAACGGGGCCGAAGATAGTTAAATATCAATGCGCGTAAATAATTTTTAGGCTGGGGTTTTCTTCGTCTTCTCAACAGCTTTTGCCCGGAATCCTACAACTTACTTTGCAAACGGCTCCATCCGCCACCGTTGTAAACATGTTGGTAGCCCATTGATTTAAGAATCCCTTTTGCCGAAGCGCTTCTCATGCCTGAAGCGCAACAGGTGATAATGGTTCTGTTCTTGTCTTTTAATTTATCCAGATGGTTGCTGAGCTGATCCACGGAAATATTTATTGAACCTTTAATATGACCACCGGAAAATTCTCCTTTGCTCCTAACATCTAAAATAATGGCTCCGTCTTTTACTAATTGAGCATAATCGACCTTTGGTCCAAATCCGAAGATGTTTTTAAGTGTGTTGAGCATATTAATTCACAAAAACTTTCTTCAGTGGCAGCGCAATATTCAGCACATCCATCATATTGCTTACATAATGAAAGGTGAGTCCTTTGAGAAATTCTTTATTGATTTCCTCCACATCTTTGCGGTTTTCTTCCGGAAGAATTATCTCTTTAATGTCAGCACGCTTGGCGGCAAGAATTTTTTCTTTCACCCCACCGATGGCAAGCACTCTTCCGCGCAAGGTAATTTCTCCCGTCATGGCCAAAAACTTTTTTACCTTCTTTCCGGTGAATGCCGATGTAAGAGCGGTGAGCATGGCAATGCCCGCTGAAGGTCCGTCTTTGGGTGTTGCGCCTTCGGGTACGTGTATGTGAATGTTTTTAGTAGTGAATAGTTCGGGTGAAATTCCTAATAAGTCGCTGTGCCCTTTTAAATATTCCAAAGCAAGGGTGGCAGATTCTTTCATTACATCCCCCAGATTTCCGGTGAGTGTGAGTTTTCCTTTTCCAGCGCTCAAACTTGTTTCAATAAATAAAATATCTCCGCCAACAGGAGTCCATGCAAGTCCGATTACAACACCGGCAGTGCCGGCATCCTGATACCGGTCTTTCGGATGGGCAGGACCCAGCATGGTGGTTAAATCATCTTCGCTGATGGTGGGAGAAATTTTTTTGTTCATCGCAATTTTCTTTGCGGTGTGGCGTGCTGCCTTTGCGATTTTCTTTTCCAGTTCGCGCACGCCTGATTCGCGCGTGTAGTTCTCAATTATTTTTTCCAATACTTTATCCGGAATATTAATTTTCTTTTTGATTCCGTTCTCTTCAAATTGTTTTGGAATGAGGTAGCGTTTTGCGATTTCTATTTTCTCTTCTACGGAATATCCGGTCATCTCAATAACTTCCATTCTGTCTCTTAACGCTGGCTGAATGGTTTGTAGTGTATTTGCTGTAGCGATAAACATCACTTTCGACAAATCATAATCTACTTCAATAAAGTTATCGTGGAAAGCATTATTTTGTTCAGGGTCTAAAACTTCCAGCAGGGCAGAGGAAGGGTCTCCGTGCCAGTCATTGCCCACTTTATCAATCTCATCCAACATGAAAACAGGATTGGAAGATTTTGCTTTCAGGATTCCTTTGATGATTCTTCCAGGCATGGCGCCAATATAAGTTCTTCTGTGACCGCGAACTTCGGCTTCGTCTTTTAATCCTCCAAGAGAAACGCGCATGTATTTTCTTCCGAGCGCGGCAGCAATAGATTTTCCGAGAGAAGTTTTTCCAACACCCGGAGGTCCCACCAAACAAAGTATGGGCGACTTCATGGTGTTCTTCAATTTCAAAACGGCAAGATGTTCAAGAATCCTTTCTTTTATTTTTTCCATACCGAAATGGTCATGGTCCAAAATCTTTTGCGCTTTCTTCAAATCATAAACATCTTCAGTGTATTCGTTCCAAGGCAGATCAACGAGCGTTTCCAGATAATTTGTCTGCACTGAATATTCGGCAGCATTCGGATTAATGCGCTCCAGCTTTTTAATTTCCTTGTCAAAAAGTTCCGCGATTTCTTTGCTCCATTTTTTTCCTTCGGCTTTCTTTTTCAATTCTACCACCTGTTGTTCAAATGAATTTCCTCCCAACTCTTCCTGAATAGTTTTTATCTGCTGATGCAGAAAATATTCCCGCTGTTGTTTGTCAAGGTCCACTTTCACTTTGCTTTGAATCTGATTTTTCAGCTCAAGCATTTGTAATTCTTTCGTCAGGTGTGTGAGCAAATGCGTAGCGCGCTCTTTCAGGTTCGGAACTTCCAGGAGTTTTTGTTTTTCCGTAACAGGAATATTCGCGTTGGAAGAAATAAAATTAATAAGGAACGAAGGGCTCTCAATATTCTTCATAGCAAACGATGCTTCTGATGGAATGTGCGGAGAACCTTTTATAATCTGCTGTGCAATATCTTTCAGCGAACCAACCAGCGCGTCAAATTCTTTATCGCCCGTAGCGGGTTTCGCTTCCTTGAACTCACCGATCTTCGCTTTCAGATAAGGTTCGGTCTGCGTAAGTTCTTTGAGTTCGAACCTGCGTTTTCCCTGTATGATAACCGTTGTGTTTCCGTCAGGCATTCGAAACATTTTCAAGATGAAAGCAATCGTTCCGATTTTATTCAGCTCTTCAATCGTTGGGTCTTCGGTCTTGTCGTTCTTCTGCGCCACCACACCAATGGTTTTATCGCCTTTGTAAGCGTCTTTTATGAGGTTGATGGATTTATCGCGCCCAACGGTGATGGGAATCACCACGCCTGGGAACAATACCGTGTTGCGAAGTGGAAGAATGGGCAACGCCTCGGGGAATTTTTCAGAGTTGATCTGCTCCTCATCTTCTGTGCTAAGAAGCGGAATCAGTTCAGCGTCATCTTCAATGATGGGGCTCAGGTTCAGGTTTTCGTTATCGAATATATGTGACATAAATTAAATATCTATTGTTTGGTGGCTGAAAGGCAAGTATGGTGCCATGGAGAATATTACGACATAATGGCGTTTTAATTTGTAAGCAATGGAATAGATGACATGTGTAAGTGGAAATTATTTAAGATCAAGAATTCCAAATGTTTCCGAATGTGGAGTATTAAGATTTATGAATTGAAATTTTGGATTAGTATGCTCTTTAAGAAGTTTATAAATTTTTAAACTTTCCGCATCAGAAGAAAGATAAAATTCAATGGCGAGTTCAATGTCTGCTTGTGCAAAAAGTTTTGTATCATTTGGAATAATATTCCTCTCTCGTAACTTTAATTTAGTTCTATTTGTAAAAAGCGATTTTTGCAAACTCTCCCGTTCGTTTACTATGGTCAAGATTGAAAGGAAGTATTTGAAGATTCTTTAGAGGTAATTCATTGATGTCACCTCCAGCACAATATTCACCAATAGAAATTGTCGAAACCACCATTACAATATCTCCTTGAAGAAAGTAACGAAAATAGCCATCAGCATTTTTGAATAACGGATCTGTGTCATTCAAAAAACGTAGAAAGAAACTCGTATCAAGTAAAACTGCTTTATGCATCATATCCTCCCCTTAAATCTTTTAACCATTTATCTGGATTGATTGTACTCAACCAATTTTTCTTTGCCATATCTCTAAGTTTTTTTAAATACTTTTCATCGTATTTTGTATGATATTCAACCAACTCAATAAATTTCAATGTGCCTGTGTCAATTTCTCCAGTTTCAGAATGTTGTTTGCCTATTGCGCGAATCCCAAAAGTTTTATAGAGAAGATTTTCTTCTTGCTTTTCAAGAAAGGGAATGGGAGTTTCTACTCTTATTGTTCCTAAATCATCTGTAACAATATGGATATTAGCTTTATCTTTTCCACCAGCATTAGTAACTTTACCATAAAAATAAAACTCTGCATCAGCCCAAACTGCTTCGGTTCTATAAAAACTAGTTGTCCTGTCAACTTGCACTTCATTAGAATTTTCAACAGAGGTTCTAATTGAAAAAGAATAATTTTTTTTAGTTGCCGTATCTTGAAATTCTTCGATAGCTCTTGCTGTAGGAGAGTCAAGGAAATCTATATTTTTTGATTTACTTACTTGTCCAAGAATAGCATTAAAGCCAATGATATATTGAATTGATGTTTTGAAAATATGCTTTACTGACCCTTCTTCAATCATATAACTTACAGTTGGTCTGTCTTTTTTTTCGTTAGGGAAAAGAAGATTTTCGGCACTGTCTAAAATTGTCCTGATTTCCCGAATATCATAATTATCAGGAGTTAATTTCAAATTACCTTTAGAACCTGAGATTCGAATTTCTATGTAACCAATTTTATCCATAACTCAAAAATAATAAAAGAATTTGATATTTTACAAAAGTATAAAATCAATCAAATATACTATCTCCTGAATTTATCTGTCATTTCAAACACTTTCGTCAGGATTTCTTTTTCTATATCGTTAAACTTTTTGTTTCTGCGTTCATAAACCCGTTGTGCGGTTGCAATTGCATCGCTTGGTTTGTAGGTGGAAAAGCCGCCTGCGCCTCCCCATGAAAAATCAGGAATGAAGTTGCGCGGAAATCCTGATCCGAAAATATTTGCGCTCACGCCCACCACTGTCCCGGTGTTGAACATGGTATTGATTCCGCATTTGCTGTGGTCGCCCATGATGAGCCCGCAGAAAGTCATGCCTGTGCTTTCAAATTTTTCCTGGGAATAATTCCAGAGTTTCACCGGCATGTAATTATTTTTCAGGTTAGAGTTGTTGCTGTCAGCGCCAATGTTGCACCATTCGCCAATCACAGAGTTACCGAGAAATCCATCGTGCGCTTTGTTGGAGTATCCGAAGATGACTGAATTATTTATTTCGCCTCCTGCTTTTGATGCAGGACCAACTGTGGTGGGACCGTAGATCTTAGCACCCATTTTTAATTGAGAGTTTTCTCCCAAGGAAAACGGTCCGCGCACCATGCATCCTTCCATAATTTCAGCATCTTTCCCTATGTAAATGGGTCCAGCACTGGCATTAAGAATGGAATATTCAACCTTCGCGCCCTTCGCCAGAAAAATATTTTTCGGATTGATTATTGAATTTGTTTTACTGATCTTCTGAGATTTCTTTCCTGAACTGAGCAGGTAAAAATCATCTTCAATCGCTTTGCCATTTTTCTGAAAGATGTCCCACAGATTTTTTATATAAAGAGAAAATGCCTTTGTTTCTTTCCTGTTTTTATAATTTGTTGTATCAGAAGTAGAAGAATTTATGGCAACGAGTGTTTCATCGCTGAATAACGCTTCTCCTGATTTAAGAGCCAGAATGTCCTTTACCAGTTTTTGATTCGGGCAGACGGAGCCGTTGATTAAAATATTTTGCTTTGATTCTTTGAGAGGAAATTTTTTACTGAGATAATCTTCTGTTAACGTAGAAGTTTTTGCTTCCAGGTATTTCTCCCATTTCTCCCGAATTGTAAGAATGCCAATCCGTATTTCACAAACAGGGCGGGTGAGTGTGAGCGGAAAAAGATTTTCCCGCGAGTCGTCAAAAAGAATGTAGTTCATTTTACTTTTCTTTTAAGTGAAACTTTACCAATTCGTCAATCGGATTTGAAATGATTTTATTTATCGTTACTCCTTTTTCTTTTGCAATAGTATGAAGAATGTTTTTGAAGCTGGAAGCAATGGAGCCGACAAATCCAACAGGAACATTCATGTGGTTTTCATATTTACAGATGGTCTTTTCAAAAAACTCAGTAACACATTGCTTCACCAGTTTAGCTATAAACGGGTCTTCAATATGCTCGTGAATGAATTTTGCAAACGAAGCAAGAAAACGATTGGGATATTTCTTTTGATAAACAGCGTCAAAGATTTTGTCTTTGGTTAAACGATACTCTTTCAGGAATGTTTTATGGACTTTCTCAGGCAGTTCGTTATTCAGAAATGCCTTGAGAAATTCCAACCCTATGTGCGCCCCGCTTCCTTCATCGCCCAGGATGTAGGTTAATCCTCCTTTTATATGGGTAATTTTTTTTCCATCGTAATAACAGGAGTTGGAACCGGTTCCAAGAATACAGGCAATCCCTTCCTTATTTCCCAACAGCGCTCGTGCAGAAGCAAGTATGTCGTGATTGATGTCGGCTGTGGATTTTGGAAAAACCTTTTTGAGAGCAATCTGAACGATTCTTATTCGCTCTCTGCTTGAACAACTCGTTCCGTAAAAGCAGATGTGTGACTTCTCGCTTGTGATTTGCGACTTGATCTTCTTTGTGAATTTTCTGCTTATCTCATTCGCCATTTCACTGCTTGTCCAGAAAAGCGGGCTCAATCCGGCACAGGAAAAAGAAAAAATAGTTCCGTCTTTATCTATGAATCTCCAGTCGGCTTTGGTGGCACCGCTGTCAGCTATCAAAATCATTGCGCGAAAGTAAGAAGAATAGGGGAGAGTGTGTTATTTCTTCGTGAAGGAATTTGTTTCTTTTGCTGTGAGAATATATTTTGTTATCAGCATAGTTTGTAAAGAATCCAGTTTTGCTTTTTTCCCCATAATAGGAATCATTTTATGCCACTTTTCTTCTGAGAATTTATTCGGGCGATACAGATAATGACATTTGCTGCATTTGATTTTGAACAGCGTATACCCTTCTTTAAGTTGAGACAGAGACGCATCGCTCCATTTCTGTTTTGCAACAACTACATCCGTTTCAATAGGTGGTATGAGAGCAGGAGTGCAGCAGATAAGGAATAGGGAAATAAGGTATAAGGTATAAGGTACAGCAGAACCACTTATTCCCTTATACCTTATACCCATATACACTTTGCACTTACCGGCTGAACCCGACAAATAATCGTATTTCAATTTTTTAGGGTACATAAATAAAATGAACTGTATTTGATAGAGGTTACAAACCAAATCCCCACAATAATCTTATCTCCAGTTTTTCACGCGCATTTAATACAAGGTTATTCGGTGCGTCATCTGTTTTATAAAGATTTGCCCATTGAGGAAGCACGTTGAGTATAAGGAAATGCTCATCACCGGAATAGAACAATGTGGGTCCGCCAAACATGGCGGAAAAGTTCCATTTCCCGTCTTCAATCTCATTGCTGTTCACCATTTCTAATCCTAAGCCGAAATTTGGTTTAAACATGTGCATATATGCGAGGTCAATCTCCGGCTCATCTTCCCATTCAGTTTTCTTTTTTCCTTTCACTACATTATTTTTTATTTCATATTCATTCACAAGATTAAAAGCAAAAAAATCTTTCTCTGTTCTTTTATCAAAGATGAGTTTATTTTCAATTTCAAATTCATTGGGAGCAATACTGAATTCGGCATAGACGGCAAATCCAATTGGATCAGCAGAAGAATTCATCAGGTTCAGTTTCCATTCGCTGGAAACAGAAAATTCGGATTCGGAAAAGACTCCGCTGATGGAAGTATCTGCGATTCCTCCAAGTGTATCCAGGTTTGCTCCGAATGCTTTGTGAGAAGCGTTGAAATAAAGTGCCGATTGCAGTTTATCACTCATCCCCACTTCAAATTCAAGGCGCGTGTCTAACCGGTTAAAGTAATATTCCCTTCCCGTTCTGAAGGTGCCCTGTGCTTCAATGTCAATACCACCTTTTGGAAGCGTGTTTGATTGATAGGTTCTTGCAAATTGCCTGTCCTGAGCGTTTGCAATGTGAAACAGAGCAATAATTACAGTAATTGTAAAGAAAGTTTTTTTCATAGGGGGTTTTGTTTGTTTTATATGGAAGTTTTATTTTTAATCACAATGTTTTTGTTAAAACATTTTCATCAGCATTATACGCACCAAATCATCACTGGCATCGGTAAGTCCGATTGCAAATGCGGTACTAAGCATAAGACCATTGGGAAGATGTAACATAATGCCTGGCTGAAAATAATGTTCCTGTCGCCAAGGAATTATTCCCATCTGTTGGTCATCCCCTAATCCTCCCAACAATTCAAATGTTAATGTACTGGCAACAACATTTTTTTTACTTCCTTTTCCTGTAAGTTTCATTCCGCATTTGCTGCATTCTCCAGGTTTATCGGATACTTCATCAGAGTGCATCGGACAGGAATAGACACTTACTTCGTGTTCGTAATGAGGGGTGAGTTTATACATTGCTCCTAAAGCATAACCAAAAGGAGTTGCTCCTGTTCGGGTATCAGTTTCATTAAGCCAGTTAAATGCAACGTTCCAGTTTCCGATGTTCTGCGAAAGAATGAGTCGCGATTCAAGAATTTTTTCGCGTTTAGGTTCGCCTTCCGGTTCTTCTTTGTAAGGAGCAATTATCCAACCGCTGGTCTCCATCTTAAAGCGTGTTTCCGCGTCAAGGTCTTCAAATTCAAAATAAATAGTTGGATTAAAGAAAACTTCTTTTTTAAACAAGCGGTATCGTGTTTCAAATCGGAAGCCGGTGAATTTAGCAATTCCAGTTCCAAACTCTTGAAATGATTCCACCATTAATTCGATTGATAGTTGGTCGGTCGGACAATAACCAATTTCGGGCATCTGAGAAAGAAAGTTGTGCTGTCCTTCATCCCGCTTCACTTTTGAAGGCGCTGTGTGATCAATCATAAGCATAAATTCTAATTCGCCTTTTTCAACTTCATGTCCGTAAGTAGTGAAATATCCTTCCTGTGATATACCTGTGGAGCAACATAATGCAAAGACCGCAACTGCAACGGTCGTTTGAGTTACTGATAAAACTTGTTTCATGTAGAGTATATTTTGTTTAGAATGATTTTAAACAAAAGTATCTACACTTTAGATATTGGCAATACCTAATTATGGGTAAATAGAAGAAATACCAAGAAGTAGGTACGAGTTACGATTTACGAAGTACGAGTGATGAAGAAATTAATTTGCGAACAAAAACTTATTTGACTCGATGAGATTCTGGCGGATGGCAAACATCACAAGTCCTGCTGTGTTATTCACACCAAGTTTGCTCATGATGTTTTTGCGGTGAGTAGTAACTGTATGAACAGAAAGAAAAAGTTTATCAGCGATTTGTTTGTTGGTTAATCCATCGGCAACAAGTTGAATGATTTCAATTTCACGGACAGAAGGTTTTATTCCATCGCATGAAACTCTTTCAGCTGTTTTTGTCATACTGGTCTGCCCTGTATTTACCGGAAGAGAAGCCGAAGCATCTTTATCTGTTAGAATTGTATCAATTATTTTTCCGCAGAAGAATTTTTGTCCTTTCGCTGTATTATTAATGGCTTCAATAATTTCATCCTTACCACAATCTTTCAGAAGGTGGCTCACCACTCCGTTTTCAATTGCTTTTGAAATGATTGTTTTACTCTGAGGATTAGTAACAGCAAGAATATTTACTTCGGGGAAGTGCTGATGAATGACAAGGATGTCGTCAATGCAAAAGTAAAGAGACGTGTAATCAATCACTAAAACATGAGGGAGATGGAGGAGAAGTTTCTCAGAAAGGTCTTCAGCTTTTTGGGCTTCACCTACCAGCTTGAAGTTGCTATTCTCATTAATAACGGAGCGAAACCCTTCACGAATCAGGAAACTGTTATCTGCTATGAGAATCTTAATCTTTGCCATCTTGTTTAGAATAATTCTATACAAATATAATAACAATTGATATACCTTGATATTGAATTACTAACACCTCATTTTTGTCATGAAATTCTATACTCCTGAGATGAAAGCCCAGACTTCTGAGATGGAAGTCGTGAGACTTCTAAGCTGAAAGTCCAGACTTCTATTATATAAGTACGAACTTATTGTATGAAAGTTCTGTAATAACGTGAGTTTCGTTTAAGCAGCTACTGTAAATACATTTCGCTCCTACAGAGCGAGAATTTTATGGGGCTTATTATGTCTATTAATATTCAGTCCCTACGAGACTTTGCTCCGTAGTAGCATCATGTTAATAGAAAAATATGAACCCAACCAATATTTGTAGCTCCGTAGGAGCGAAACATCTGATTCCTTAAGCGAAACTCACGTTAATAATAAAGATTAACCAATCCTGAAAGTACTTCCTTCAATCGCAAGTAAAGTATTCGAAAATTTTTCTTTTGCTTCATTTAATAATACATCAAGATCCTTGTATCGTGCAGAATAGTGCCCAATGATTAATTGTTTTGCATTTGCCTTTTGGGCGATAGCTCCAGCCTGCTTTGCCGTGCAATGGTGAGTTTCAATTGCACGTTCAGCCTTATCATCAGCAAAAGTGGCTTCGTGGTAAAGAAGATTTACATTTCTGATTTGTTCAATATACGACTCATTATATAAGGTGTCTGAACAGTATGCGTATGTGCGTGGAGGATGAGGAGGAAGAGTGAGTTCGGAATTCGGAATACGTTTTCCGTCAGGAGAAATAAAATCATTGCCTTTTTTTATTTCAAAAATTTGCCGGACAGGAATATTGTACTCTTCAATTTTTTCTTTGATAATATTTCGCAATGGTTCTTTTTCTCTGAACAAAAACCCGTAGCAGGGAATGCGGTGATTCATGGGAATAGTTTCGACAGTCATTTTATCATCTTCGAAAATCTTTGCAAACGATTTTCCTTCCAGCACATGAAACTCTAAATCATAATTCAAAAAGGTCTTTGAATGATAATGATTTATATCTATGATTTCTTTCAATCCGGCAGGAGAATAAATATGCAATACTTTATCACGCCCAAGAAGGTGCATGGTTCCTAATAATCCAGACAACCCTAAATAATGGTCTCCATGAAGGTGAGAAATGAAAATATGATCAATGCGTTGAATCTTGAATTTGAATCTGCGAAGCTGAATTTGGGTTGCTTCTCCGCAGTCTAATAAAAAAAACCGCTCGTGTACGTTAAGTACCTGAGCGGTTGGATGTCTTGTTGCGGTGGGTGTGGCAGAACTGGATCCGAGAATAGTTAACTCAAACGATTGCATACTAAGATTATTACACAGATGTTAGAAAGATTACACCGATTACTTTGCGTTATTTCATCAGTGTAATCCTTTTTGTCTTTTCTGAAAATCGGTGTAATCCCAATACATTTACTTGTTAACAATCATCTTGCGTGTGAAAGCATTGCTGCCGTGTGATAAAGAATAGAAATAAATTCCTGAATCAAAATCTTTAGAATTAAGTTCTATATTATTTATTCCTTTTTTCACAGCAATATCGTATTGCTGAACAACGGTTCCGATCAGATTGTAAACCTTGAACTTGGCAACTCCGTTATCTTCTGCTGCGAACTGAATTTCAGAAATGCCATCGAATGGATTAGGATTATTTTGCAGAAGTATTTGAATTTTCGGATTTTCATTCACACTTGTGTTTGGGGAAACAATAATCTTGTAACCAAGAACTGTAGCCGGCTGATTACCGGGTCCATTTAACCAGTTATCTATGGAAAACACTAAATTATGTGTTCCAATATCCGCAGTTACAGGTGTGCCTGTAATGATGGCGCATCCTATAGAGTTGCCTTTCCATGAGCAATGAGTGGGGTTGCCAAAACCATTGGCATTCCAGCAGGCATAAGTCAAACTCAAACTTGCCGGAAGCCCAGTAACACCTGTCAGCACAGTAGAATCCCAATTAAAAGGGATATAAAATGGGGGACCGCTGTTAGTGTCTTGCGGAATAACAACAGTAATTGTTTGAGAGTATGGATTGCCCACATAGGCAGGAGCAAAATTGACAATAGTATCCGGATGGATTCCTCTTTGTGTGCTCGTGTTGGTGTATTGACCGTCAGGAGTGCATGCCGCCTGCCCGAATGACGAATAATTAAAGAGGGGAACGAAGAGTGCGAGTAAGAGTATTTTTTTAATCATAACTTTTTGTTTTGTTTTTATTCGTTTAAATATCAATAATTATTCTTCATCACCGCCCACTTTCTCTTTCAGCAGTTCAATGCTGTCTTCAAGATTGTCGGCAATATTTAAAATGGAGTCGAGTTGGGAAATAGAAATAAGATTTTTTACGGGTTCCTGCAAACCTGTTATTACAAGAGAACCGCCAGCATTTTTACATAGACGATTTGCAACAAGAATTGCGCTGAGTCCGGAAGAATCGCAATAACGTGTTGCAGAAAGGTCGATGATGATGTTTTGTACTCCGTCTGAATTTAGAATAACAAGTTCAGATTTTAATGAGGGAGCAACAGTGGTATCCAGTTTTTCAACGCTGGTTTTGACGAGTGTAAACTTGTCTTTCTTTTGAATTTTAAAACTCATGTATAATTAGTTCTTAGAGCAAAGGTATAAAAATAATAATGAAAGATGCAAGACAATGTTATTCTTATTCGACAAGTTCTGGTAAAAATTCGACCAACGTTAGTTTTCTTCGTGCCTGCCAGCGAGAAGATAAAGCACAGCCATGCGGATGGCTACACCATTTTCAACCTGTTCAAGGATGATGGATTGCTTGCTGTCTGCCACATCAGAGGTGATTTCCACTCCACGATTAATAGGACCGGGGTGCATGATGGTAATTTCTTTTTTCAGAGAGTCGAGCAATGCACGGTTCAATCCGAACTGCATAGTGTATTCGCGAAGTGTTGGGAAGTACTTGATGTCTTGCCGCTCTAATTGAATGCGAAGCATGTTCGCCACATCGCACCATTCAAGCGCTTTGCGAAGGTTGTTCTCCACTTTCACTCCCAGTGAATGGATATACTTTGGTACAAGGGTAGTAGGTCCGCAAACCATCACTTCCGCTCCCAGTTTTTTCAGGCAGAAAATATTTGAAAGCGCCACACGCGAATGAAGAATGTCTCCCACAATCACCACTTTCTTTCCTTTTACTTTTCCTAATTTCTGGCGAATAGAGTAGGCGTCAAGCAATGCCTGTGTGGGATGCTCGTGTGTGCCGTCCCCTGCATTCACGATTTTCGCTTTCACGTTTTTTGAAAGAAAGTGAGCAGCTCCCGGTGCAGGATGGCGCATCACCACCATGTCCACTTTCATGGCGAGAATGTTATTCACGGTATCAATCAGTGTTTCACCTTTTTTAACGGAGGAACCGGAAGAAGAAAAATTTATCACATCGGCAGACAATCTTTTTTCCGCCAGTTCAAATGAAACTCTTGTGCGTGTGGAGCTTTCAAAGAAAAGATTGGCAATCGTAATATCGCGGAGCGAAGGAACTTTTTTAATCGGACGGTTGATGACATCTTTAAAGTTGTCGGCAGTTTTAAAAATCAATTCAATGTCTGAAGCGGTGAGGTCTTTTGCTCCGAGCAGATGAGGAGTGGAGAGTTTGCTCATATCATTTTTCTGTTTTGTCTGTCAGAAGTATCACTTCATCTTCTTTGTCTGTGTCTTTCCACTGAACCAATACTTTTTCAGAAGCAATGGAGTCAATCGTTTTGCCTATGTATTTTGCCTGTATCGGCACATTGCGGCTGAGTCTTCTGTCAATCAGCACAACGAGTTCCACATCTCTTGGTCTTCCTAAGGTGAGCATGGCATCCAGCGCGGCACGAATGGTTCTTCCTGTATAAAGCACATCATCAACAAGAATCACATTTTTATTTTCTATGTCGAAATTTACTTCGGTGGAGGAGGGCACAAGTTCTTTCTGGCGGAAGTCATCGCGGTAAAATGTGATGTCAAGAACTCCGTATTTAATATCTTTCTTTTTTAATATGTCTGAAAGCTTTTTGTGAATGCGCTGGGCAAGCTGAACTCCACGCGGCTGAATGCCGAGAATAACCGAATTAGAAAAATCGTTGTGAACTTCTACTAGCTGGAAACAAAGGCGGGTGATGGTGAGGTCTATCTGCTGGGGGTCTAGAATCTGGCGCTGCTTCATTCTAGATGGCAAAGTTATTCTTTTTATCCATTCTCCGATAAAAAATTTGCTTTATCTAACGTGAGTTCTCGAACAAATATAACCATAACATAACATTTCGTCCCTAAGGGACTTTGATTTTCTGGGAGATATGTATTTCTACCGATATGCTGTCCCTAACGGGACTGTTCCGTAGGAACATAATATTGGTAGAAACAGCAACCACAAGAAAATACAGCACCCCGTAGGGGTGCAATATAAATTTGTTCCCGACTCACGTTTTATATAGGACTTACGCAATCTGTCACATCAAGTAGTCCTGCTTTGAGGGCGTGTCGAACTGACAAGACACTAAGTTTGCATAAGTCCTATTATGGAATTTGCTTTTCTTTACATCTGAAATAAAACTCTTCATGCGTCCGTTAAGCACAAAAATTTAAAACACAATCAAATGAAAAACTTTTTTTCTTTTACAGTTTATCTGCTTGCCGCAACTTTCATCATAAGCTGCGCACAGCATTCCATGCAGGACAAAGCTTCCAACAATAAGGAAGGAGGATATTCTTCTTCCGAAATGAAAGCCGAAGCCCCTATGGATGAAGAAACAGAGAAAGCCGACAGTGTTTCAGGCAACGCAAATGAATTTATGTCTTCTTCAGCGGCAAAGGAAACTGACAGCACAAAAAAATTCATCCGAACGGCTGACATGAAGTTTAAAGTAAAAGATGTGCGCAAGGCAAGTTTCGCTATTGAAGACCTTGTGGCAAAATGGGATGGCTTTGTAACCTACACCAACCTCAACAGCACGGTTGATTATAAAACCTACACTCCCGTGAGCGCTGATACAACTCTTGAAACCATTTTTTATACAGTTGCCAACGATGTGGTGGTTCGCATACCCAATACCAATCTTGACACCACGCTGAAAGAAATTGCCCGCCACATTGATTACCTGGATTACCGCGTGATCAAAGCGGAAGATGTTTCGCTTAACATGCTTTCCAACCAATTGGTGCAAAAGCGCCTGCAGGTGCATAACAACCGCTTGATAAATGCCATTGACGAGCAGGGAAAAAAACTTTTGCAAACAACAGGCGCGGAAGAAAATCTGCTGAACAAAACCCTGCGCTCCGATGAAGCAAAACTGGAGAACCTGCGCCTTCAGGAACAAGTATCTTTCAGCACCATCAAATTGAATATTTACCAACGGCAGGCAATAAAAAGAGAACTGGTTGAGAACTATAAAAACATTGATGAATACACGCCTTCGTTCGGGCACCGTGTGAAAGAAGCGGTGAAGAGCGGCTGGCGCGTTTGCGAAAACATTATAGTATTCTTTTTTGAAATATGGTGGCTGCTGCTGCTGTTTGCCGGAATGTGGATGGCATTCAGAAGGTTTGTTTTGAAGAAGAAGTAAGCGGATGTAAACAAAAAACCCTGACGCCTTACGGGTCAGGGTTTCTCTTTGAGAAAGGAGAAAGGTTAATCCTTTCCTTCCATTTCTTTTTTGAGTTTTGCCAGTCCTTCCAAATCACCCATGGTGTTTTTAGAAACGTTGTCCTGAACTTTTTTCACAGCCACCTGCTCCTCTTTTCTTTCAACTTGCTTTTGTTCTTCTTCAATTTGCTGATGGATGTTGGTATGCGAAACAAGAATTTTTCTTGACTCTTTATTGAACTCAAGCACTTTAAAGTCTAATTGTTCATCGGTGAGCGCGTTAGAGCCATCGGCTTTTACAAGATGACGCTTGGGCGCATATCCTTCCAATCCGTAAGGAAGGGCAATCACCGCTCCTTTATCGGTCATAGTGGTGATGGTTCCTTTATGAACTGAACCAATGGTGAATACTGTTTCAAATGCATCCCATGGATTTTCTTCCATCTGCTTAACGCCCAAAGAAATTCTGCGGCTGTCGGCATCCACTTCCATCACCAGGCATTCGATTTTATCTCCGAGTTTTGCAAATTCGGAAGGGTGCTTGAACTTTTTATTCCACGATAGATCTGAAATATGAATCAATCCGTCAATGCCCGGTTCGAGTTCAACAAATATTCCGAAGCCCGTGATGTTTTTAGCAACGGCAGATTGTTTTGTGCCTTTAGGATATTTATCGAGAATAGTGCTCCAGGGGTCGGCAACCATTTGCTTGATGCTGAGAGACATTTTGCGTGTTTCTTTATCCAGCATCACCACCACTGCTTCAATATCTTCGCCTACTTTCAAAAAATCTCCTGCCGAGCGAAGGTGCTGCGACCATGATATTTCTGAAACGTGAATAAGCCCTTCAACGCCCGGCATTACTTCTACAAACGCTCCGTAATCTTCAATGGCGCGAACGCGTCCTTTCACTTTATCTCCAATCTTAAGTTCTGTTTCAAGTTTATCCCACGGATGCGGTTTCAATTGTTTCAAGCCAAGAGAGATTCTGCGCTTCTCGTGATCGAAATCGAGAATAACCACATTGATCTTATCATCGAGCTTCACAATTTCATCCGGATGATTGATTCTTTCCCATGTTAAATCGGTGATGTGAATCAATCCGTCAACACCGCCAAGGTCAATGAACACACCGTAAGAAGTAATGTTCTTAACCGTTCCTTCAAGCACTTGCCCTTTCTCCATTTTAGAGATGATGACTTTCTTCTGCTCTTCAATTTCGGCTTCAATGAGTGCTTTGTGAGATACCACTACGTTGCGGAATTCCTGATTTATCTTCACCACTTTCAGCTCAATGATTTTATTTACGTACTGGTCGTAATCGCGAACGGGTTTCATATCAATCTGCGAACCCGGCAGGAAACATTCTATACCAAACACATCGGCAATAAGTCCGCCTTTGGTTCGGCACTTGATAAATCCCTGAATGATTTCCTGTGAAGCGAGCGCGGCATTCATCCTGTCCCATCCTTTTACTATGCGCGCTTTTTTGTGGGAGAGAAGCAACTGTCCTTCTTTGTCTTCCTGCTTATCAATATACACTTCCACTTTATCGCCTACAGCAAGATTGGGGTTGTAGCGGAATTCATTGAGCGCTATCACGCCATCGGATTTATAGCCGATGCGCACCAGCACTTCTTTGTCTGTTTTAGCTACAATGATTCCCTCAACCACTTCATGCTCTGCAATGTTGTTAATGGTGGTGGAATAAATTCCTTCGAGGCGTTCTTTTTCGGAAGAGGTGTAAGCGTCTTGCTTTTTTCCGATGGTGGTCCAGTCAACTGCTTCGTACTGGATGTTCGGGTCTACATCTTTGTAGGCGCCCTTTTCTTTTACTTCTGACATTTGGTTTTGCCATTTTTGGTGACGCCTTGGTCACCATCAAGACATTTATCGTCTTTGACAGTTTGGCGAAACTTTGTTCCTTTTCAGGCATCGGGAACTGGTTTGTGTTTCGGTATGCCTGTATACCGTTTTTAATGGGGAGCGAAGATAGGTAAATAAATGAAATGCGGAATAGGTGTTTTCAGCGGTGTCAGTCGGTGACTGATGCCACTTTAAAAACAATTAATCGGCAATTTCAACAATTTCGTTTTCTGCACTGCTTAGTAAGTTCAATGCTTCTTTCAGACGAAAAGATAAAATTTCTTTCATCATTGCATTGGAAGTGTTGCCGCAAGTAAGAAAAATAATTTTGGGAGGTGAACCAAATCGAATTAACAAGTCAACAAAATCAGAATCTTTTGTAATGATAATGATAGAAGAAGAATGTTTCTTTGCTTTATTAAAAATTACTACGTCATCCTCATTAAGTAAACCTAATTCGCGGACTGCGAAGCAGTGATTGCCGGATTGTTTAGAAATGAAAGAGCAAAGTGCAGGAGATAATTGAGCATCCAGCCAAATCTCAGTTTCAGGCGGCATGTAATACAGGATGATTTATTTTTGCAGCAGCATATTTGAGACAGGCAGTAATATCTTCTTTTTCAAGGTCAGGTAATTCAGAAAGAACCTGTTCATATGTCAGTCCGTTTGCAATTAGTTCAAGCACATCCGTAACACGAATTCTCATTCCACGCACACAGGGCTTGCCACCACATTGATTGGAATTTACTGTAATACGGTTCAAGATTGATGTTTTTTCCATAGGACAAATATACAAATTATAACACTAATGCTAACCGATTACCGATAGCTATATCAGTTATCCGTGATTATCAGTTTCTCAGTTGCAATAGTTTTGTTGTCTTGCATGAGCCGAATAAAATACAACCCGCTTGCGAGATTGCCTCGCTCAATGACGAATGGCGAATGGCTAATGACTAATGACTTTACTGCCTGCCCGAAACAATTATAAACTGTGAGGGTTGCGTTTGTTAAATAATTATCTGAGTGTAAAGTTGTGGAGGTGGAAAAGGGGTTGGGAAGAATGGAAATTTTATTTTCTTGTTTGTTTGTCTCGCTGATTCCAACATTAAATGAACAAACAGTATTAGTCGAAGGATACGCTTCAAAACCATTGTGACAGAAGAAATATAATTGCGAACCAGATTCAAATGGAGGAATAATAGGATTATATAAACCGAAAGTACTTCCTACACCTTCAATAATTGCATATGTGCTGTCTTGAGGCGATGGTGGTGAAGTGATAGATTTTAATAAAAATCTTTTATGATAGTTGTTTCCAACCATAGTCGAATCAATTCCGATAACTTCATTCTGGATTCCATTATAGGAGATTGTATCGCCAATATTCATATTAAAATCATAAATAAGATATTCGCTTGGGTTACCGAGAAAAAATACTTGCTTCAGCGTACTGTCTTGTCGAAGTGCACCTTTGTATTGATTGTAGTAATTGTAACCAGGAGGTTGACAAGGAGGCGCACCGATAAAACCTGATGCATAAATTTTTTTGTATGTGTAAGTTCCAACAATTGTGTCTCCATTGAAAAACAAAGTATAGTTGTCGTGAACTACGCAGGGTGGAGTACTCCAAACGATCCACCATGTCTCTTCATTCCAAATTGCATTTGTGTCAGGAATTGGATGATACACATTTGTCTGCGCCTGAGATTGTTTCGCTGCGCTCGCAATGACGAAAAGAAAAAAGATGAGAAAAGGTTTTTTCATTTATCCGTAATTACAAGTTTCTCAGTTGCAATAGTTTTGTTGTCTTGCATGAGCCGAATGAAATACAACCCGCTTGGTAAATTGCCTCGCTCAATGACGAATGGCGAATGGCTAATGACTAATGACTTTACTGCCTGCCCGAAACAATTATAAACTGTGAGGGTTGCGTTGTGTAAAGGATTGCCTGCCCCGTTGGAAAGATTTCCTACGGGGTCAATCTGCAAAGTTGTCTGTGTAGAAAAGGGATTTGGATAAATGTTTATGAAATTGTTTAAATGATTTTGTTCTGAAATTCCTGTACTGTTTGTCTCCCAGTGAATAGCATATAACTTTCCTTGAATGTTGTCATATTCCAAACTATAGAAATTATCGTTAGCATTAAAAGGTGCTATGAGAGCATTGTATATAACATTTCCTGTCGCAATGTCTATTGTCGCAATTTCCCATCCTCCTGCAGACACACTACTATACAGGTAAATATATTGTTGATTGACTTTGTCTATTATAGCACTACCACCTTGCTCCAGAAGTGTAGTTCCCGAGCCAATTTTTGTAACTGTTCCAGTTGATGGGTTAATTGAGACTAAAAAATACTTATTTGTGATATTAGAATCCCATAGTAGTCCATATAATATACCAGTCGAATTGTCATAAGAGAGAGAAGCACCTACTAAAACTTCTCCTGATAATAAACCAAGTGCTGTATTTGAACTTATAATTCCGGTAGTTGCATCAATTGATAAAATATTATTATTCCCTTTTAGTAGATATTTATTATTGATTTCATCAAACGTAGAACAACCCTGGCAAATACCCATATTGGGAATAGGGCTTGTGGATACATTAACATGCACCCCTGTTGTGGGGGTAATAGTTTCTAAGAAGTATTGAGACAGTCCAGTGTCAAAAAATAATCCATATAAAGTTCCTGTTGAATTATCAAATTCGAACTCTTTGCCATCAACAAATGTAAATGGGGGATTAGAAATGACTGAACCATTAGTAACATCGATGGAATATAAATAATCCGGACTTATCATCCCTCCCTGAAAAATGAATGTTCCATTTGTTTCATTATATGCACGTACATTTGCATAAACATACGTAATACCCGGTATAGCAGAAGTAATTTTATTAAAATTTCCATTTGTTCTATTAATCTCAACTATATATTCTCCCTGTGCAAAGGAATCGATGAATAAAAATAATGCGATGAGAGTAAAAACTTTTTTCATTGCCGGATAATTACTCTGCAAACTTACTTATTCTTTTCCACTTCGCAAAATAATTACTTTGTTTTCCCTTTTTTCAGCAGTTCATTTATCTCTTTGAGGTAGGCAATTTCTTTTTTCATGTCTTCGTTCTGTTTCTTAAGCGATTCATTTTCTTCGCGGAGCGTGTTCAGGGTGGTTTGTGTGTTTGCGGCAGATGAGCCCGCTGAAGGCGCATACGCATGCTGATACAGGTCATAGCCGAGCGCTTCTGAGATGATTTCAATCCATTTCGGGTTCAGCAAATCTTTTTTCAGCATCACATAAACAGAATTGGGCGTAACGTCAATTAGTTTTGCAAACTCTCTTACGCTCATTTTCTTTTCGTCCAATAGTTCTTTTATCTTATTTCCTATATGCGTTTTCATTTTTCTTGTTTTTATCTATACAATGCTCAAAATCCCTGCCATGTTTTCTTCTTTTGCGTGAGTGTTTTCTTTATTTGAGTTAATGATTTCAATTAACGCATGTGCGCTTTCTTTATTTGCATTAACGATATCTTTTTTTGCATGAGCGTTTTCTTTATCTGTGTTAACGATTTCTTCTTTTGTATGAGCGTTTTCTTTATTTGTGTTAACGATATATTCTTTTGTATGAACGTTTTCTTTATTTGTGTTAACGATATATTCTTTTGTATGAACGTTTTCTTATGTTAACGGGAGGACTTTCAACTAATGTATAATGTATTTTTCTTTTCCCCTCCTAATGGGAGGGGTTAGGGGTGGGCTTTTTATTTCCTTCTTCCCAACAACAGCATAATAAAATACATCAGCTGCGCGAGCGAAGCCAGTGCGGCAACAAAATAAGTGCGTGCTGCCCAGTTGAGAGCGTCTTCGGCTTTTGCGTGTTCATCGCCACGCGCAATGTTGGCAGAGTTCAGCCACACCAGCGCGCGTTTGCTGGCGTCAAGTTCCACAGGAAGAGTTATCATGGAGAAAACGGTGATCACTCCCTGACAAAGAATAATTGCCAAAAGCATTTGGTTGTACCAATGATACATGAATCCTAAGAAAAATCCGGCAAGAATAATTATATTCATTGCTTTTGAACTGATGTTCACCACCGGAACAATGGCAGAGCGAAGCGTGAGCCATGAATAGGCATGAGCATGCTGAACTGCGTGTCCGCATTCGTGAGAAGCAACTGCGGCAGAAGCAATATTTCTTCCTTCAAAAACTTCGCGGCTGAGGTTCACGGTTTTTGTCAGCGGATTGTAATGGTCGCTAAGTTGTCCGTCCACCGAAATTATTTTTACATCTGTTATTCCGTTATCGCGGAGCATTTTTTCGGCAACCTCTTTTCCGCTCATTCCATTTTGAAGAGGAGTTTTAGAGTATTCAGCAAATTTAGATTTCAAACGCGCGCTCACAAACATTCCAATGCCCATGAACACCAGCGTGATTACCATTAATATCGGGTCGAACATCATCATAGTTAAGTAGGTTTATTGTTTGTAAATGTAGATAACAAAAGTCACTCCTGTTCTTCTTTAACATAATTTAACGGACAGTTTGTACTTATCTCTATAGATATATGACGTATTGTACATTCTTTTATTTTTGAAATATGGAAAAATCTGTCATGTGCTGGAGTGGAGGAAAGGACTCCGCGCTGTGTTTGTATAGAATTCTTCAGGAAAAAGAATATGAAGTGAAATATCTTCTCACAACTGTGAATGAACAGTTCAAAAGGATTTCCATGCACGGAGTGAGAGAAGAATTGCTGGATGAACAAGCAAAACAAATTGGAATTCCTCTTGTAAAAATTTATGTGAGCGAAGGAACGAATTCTGAATACGAAAGAAAGATGGAAGAAACTCTTTTGAAATTCAGGTTGCAAGGAATCAACCATGTCATCTTCGGAGATATTTTTCTTGAAGATTTAAGAAAGTACCGCGAAGATAATCTCGCAAAAGTCAGAATGACAGGCGTTTTTCCTTTATGGAAACAAGATACCCTAAAACTGCTGGAAGAATTTCTTGCGCTCAAATTCAAAACAACTGTCTGCTGCACGAATGATGCATATTTGGGAGAAGAGTGGGCGGGAAGAACCATCGATGAGAAATTTCTTTCCGAACTTCCTTTAAATGTGGATGCCTGCGGAGAGAATGGCGAGTATCACACCTTTTGTTTTGACGGACCAATTTTTAAAAAACCGATTACAATAAAACAGGTGGATAAAATCTACAAGCCATTAGAAATCAAAAGAGACGACCAACACCCTTCTTCAAAAACACAGGGCTTTTGGTACTGCGATTTGTTGAAAAATTCATGAAACATTCTCTATGAAAATCCGTTCTGAATGGCATAGTAATTGGGAATCATTAAAGCAATCAAATTCAATAAAAATAACGACATTTGCAGTTTTACGAATTACGAATGAGACGAATTACGAATAGTTTTTTCTACTTGCTAACTGTTTTTAGCGTGCGTTTGGCATTTCTTTTTTTATTGCCTACTGCCTACTGTTTACTGCCTACGGCTGTTTATTCCCAAACTTGGGTAATGCCTGTTGACGGAAAAGTAATGGTTGGCTCGCAAAGGGCGCTGGGGTCTGTTATCACTCTTTTTAAAAACGGAAAGCAGCAGCAGCAGGTGGTTACCACCTCTAACGGAAAATTCAGTTTTGAACTTGCACCGAATGCTGAATATCTTATTTCAGTTACCAAGCCCGGATACGTTACAAAAAAATTCAAGATAGTCACCGCTAATGTTCCTGCCGACCGCGCTGAAGGTGGCAATTTCAATCCGTTTGAACCCGATGTGACTTTATTTGAAATGCCCACCGCTCCTGAAATTGCCAAAAGAGTGGAAGCGATATTGAGCCAGCCCATTGCCATTTACCAATATATTCCATCTGAGAACAATTTTAATTACGATGAAAAATACACGCAGGCAATTCAGAGCAAACTTTCTGAACTGGCTGATTTGCAAAAGCAGGTAGAAAAAGAAATGGCTGATAAGGCGAAGAATGCCGCTGTGGAAGCGCAGAAACAATTGGAACTTGACAATAAATATAAAGCAGCCATTGCCAAAGCGGACAAAGCTTTCGGAAGCGCAGATTACTCCACCGCAAAAATGGGTTACAACGAAGCGCTTGGAGTCAAACCTGCTGAAGCCTATCCCAAACAGAAACTTGCAGAAATAGATAAGTTGCTTGCCAATGCAAATGCACAGAAAGAAATTGATGCAAAGTATAAAGCAGCCATCACGAAAGGCGATGGAGCATTCACTTCAAAAGATTATGCTTCTGCAAAAACTTCTTATACGGAAGCATCGGGAATAAAACCTTCGGAGCAATATCCTAAAACAAAACTTGCCGAAATAGAGAAACTTCTTGCCGATGCCGACAAGCAGAAAGAAGTTGATGAAAAATATAAAGCCGCCATTGCTAAAGGCGATAATGCCTTCGGAACGAAAGATTATACTACAGCAAAAGCAGGATTCACTGAAGCGTCATACATTAAACCCGCTGAGCAATATCCCAAAACAAAAATTGCAGAGATTGACAAACTTCTTGCCGATGCAAGCAAGCAGAAAGAAATTGATGAAAAGTATAAAGCGGCAATTGCAAAAGGAGACGCTGCCTTCGGAACAAAAGATTATGCTTCTTCAAAAACCGCTTTCACCGAAGCGACCGGAATAAAACCTGCTGAGCAGTATCCGAAAACAAAACTTGCAGAGCTCGATAAATTATTAGGAGACGCAGCCAAACAGAAAGAGATTGACACAAAATATCAGGCAGCCATCACCAAAGGAGATAATGCTTTCAAAGCGAAAGATTATGTTACATCAAAAGCAGGATTTAATGAAGCAATCGGAGTTAAGCCGAATGAACCCTATCCGAAACAAATGCTTGGAGAGATTGATAAACTGCTTGCTGATGCCGCCAATGCCGCGAAACAAATAGAGCTGGATGAGAAATATAAAGCAGCTATAGCAAAAGGCGATGGGGCATTCACTTCAAAAGATTACACCACAGCAAGAGCGGGTTATACCGAAGCGACCGGAATAAAACCTTCGGAACCCTATCCGAAAACAAAACTTGCGGAGATTGATAAATTATTAGGAGATGCAGCAAAGCAGAAGGAAATTGAATCAAAATATCAGGCAGCAATCACAAAAGGCGATAATGCTTTCAACGCAAAAGATTATTCTGCAGCGAAAGCAGGATATACCGAAGCATCGGGAATAAAACCATCTGAGCAATATCCCAAAACAAAACTTGCCGAAATAGAAAAACTTATTGCTGATGCCGCAAGTGCCGCCAAACAAAAAGAGATTGATGATAAATATAAAGCCGCCATTGCGAAGGGAGACGGTGCATTCACTTCAAAAGATTATTCGACTGCAAGAGCGGGATACACAGAGGCAAGCGGAATAAAACCATCTGAACAATACCCGAAAACCAAACTTGCCGAAATAGATAAATTACTTGGAGCGGCAGAAGCAGAAAAACAAAAAGAACAGCAGTACAAAGATGCCATCGCTAAGGCGGATGCTGCTTTCGAAACAAAGAATTATGCTGGCGCAAAAAATTCTTACACGCAGGCGTCAACCATAAAACCTTCTGAACAATATCCAAAAACAAAAATTGCGGAGATAGACAAATTGCTTGCCGACCTTGCCGCGCAGAAATCTGCCGCAGAAAAAGACAAACTGTATAGCGATGCTATCGCAAAGGCAGATAAACTTTTCAATGCGAAGGATTACAGTAATTCTAAATCAGCATACAATGAAGCGCTGGGTGTGAAACCTGCTGAACAATACCCGAAACAAAGAATTGCTGAGATAGATAAAATACTTGCCGACCTTGACGCGCAAAAATCCAATGCGGCAAAGCAAAAAGAAATTGATGATAAATATAAAGCCGCTATTGCTACTGGAGACAACGGATTTAATTCAAAAGACTATACGGCTGCAAAAGCGGGATACACCGAAGCAAGCGGAATCAAGCCTTTGGAACAATACCCTAAAAATAAACTTGCAGAGATTGACAAAATTCTGAAAGACCTTGCATCAAAAAACGCAGCTGACAAAACATTGAATGATAATTATCTGTCTGCTGTCATGCGCGGTGATTTCGCTTTCAAAGAACAGACCTTTGCCAATGCAAAAGCTTCTTACAACGAGGCGCTCACCTATAAACCGGACGAGCAATACCCAAAGGATAAGCTGGCAGAGATTGAAAAAATTGAAAAGGCGAGAGGCGAAGCTCAGGCAAGCAATAATGTGCTGATTAAATACAATCAATGCATTGACAGGGGAGATAAGGCGTTTGGAGTAAAAGATTATTTGCGTGCAAAACCCGCTTACGAAGAGGCGCTCACGTACAAACCCAATGAAAAATATCCGAAGCAGCGCCTCACGCAAATTGAGTCGCTGCTGAAAGCAGCCCTTCTCGCTCAGAATACTAAACCCAAGGATAAAACGCCCGTAATTTCTGAAGAAGAAAAGAAAAAGGTTTATCAATCGGAACTGCGCGCTAAATATCCGAATGGCGTTACAGAAGAAGAATTTTCAGATAACGGAAAAGTAGTCCTTCGCAGAGTGGTTATCAAAGATGATTTTGCCGGAGTGTATACAAAAGTGACACACAACTGGGGAGGAATTTATTGCTTTAAGGACAATACTCCTATCACAGAGATAACCTTTGAAAATGAAACGAAATAAATAGATTTGAGATTTGTGGAATTGGAATTTAACCGCATCTCATAAATAAAATAAATCGCCATGAAAAAAATAATCAGTGTAATCTTTCTCTTGTCAATCTGTGTAATCGGTGTTTCACAAACCAAAGAAACCGAAATCAGGGTGAACCTTCGGGACGGAAGTTCTTTCAGCGGAAAAACCCAGATGGGAAATGTTTCGCTTGTTACGGATTACGGAAAACTTGAAATCCCATTGCAGAATGTTTCCTCGCTTGATTTGGGCATCACGCCCGATAAAGGCAACGAAACAAAAATCATCAATCTCATCAAGCAGATGGGCAACTCGGATGAAGCCATGCGCAAGAGCGCGTATGAAGAACTTACCAAGATGAGTATCGGCTCCATACAAATAATAAGTGATTTTATTTATTCCGAAAAATATGTTCCTGCCGAATACACCGATTATACTCCTGAATCCGCCCTCAATGATTTGAAAGCTTCTTTGAATGTGGATGAAAACATTTCTGACAAGGATGTGATTACGATTGACGGGCAATATACCATGGGCGGCAGATACGATTTCAAAAAGATTGACCTGAAAACAGAATACGGAATGCTTTCTCTTCCGAAAGAAAAAATTCAGCACATTGATGTGCTTTACACACCCACAGGCGATGGCTCTGACCGGAATTTTATTCTTCTTGGTTCAAAACATATCAGTGCCAACAGCGCTGGCGGCTGGCTGAAGACAGGAATCATGATGAAGCAGGGGCAGAAGCTGAACATCTCGGCAACCGGAGAAATTACTTTTGCGAGTTTGTCGAACAACAAATACAAGCCCGATGGTAAAATATCCGGAGCAGCCACCAGTGATGTTGATTATGGCGAAGGAGATTATGGAAGCGGTTCCACCTATCCCACCTACGGAAATGTGGTTTATAAAATTGGCGAGAACGGAACGGTGATGAAAGCAGGAGCCAAGTTCAACGGTTCAGTACAAGGTTCAGGAATGTTGTTCCTTTCTGTTTACGAAACTGTTTATAACGCAAGCAACACAGGCAGCTATTCGGTGAAGGTGAGTGTGAAATAATTAAGCCCGGACAAGTGCCGGAAATTTTGCCTTTGCAAAATAGAGTGAGCCGAACAGAATTCCGCTGAAGAACAAATCACCCATGATGGTATTCAGAAAAAAACTTCCGAAAAGATCATTGCTGTAAAACGGAATGGCAATTAAGTAAGTGCTCAGTAATCCTGCCGCTCCTGATTGCATCGGGGCAGCAACCTGCCACACGCCAAAATTTGTAACAACAAAGAAAAGAACAGAAGAAATGAGCGATGCTAAAATAATAGTGCCTGCTTTAGCGTTGCTGCGGATGTAAATGCCGATAAAGGTGATGAGAACAAAACTTGCGTATACATATATAATGGTATTGTGAAACCCGTATCCGAAAAACAATTCAAGTATGCAGTCGCTGATAAACATGGCAAGAAGAGGTATAATGAAAGCGAGTTTTTTATTGCTGAGACACGCTCCGCCAAACAATGCCATGGCGCCAATGGGAGTGAAATTGAAAGGGTGGGGGAGCACACGGCTGAGCGCTGCAAGAAGTATGGCGATAGTTATGAACAGGAATCTCGGTGTGAATATTTTTGACTTCATATTTTTTTACTTTTGGAATTACAAAAATAATCTTTAATCCTCAATCACGAAATAAAAAAAATAACACCATGATAGCATTAGTAAGAAAAATTTCCGCCATCGCGCTGGTTGCGCTTGTTCTGTTCTTCACCATTGTTTCCATACTTGCCATATGGGACATTATTCAGATTGAACAGATACTTCAGAAATCTCTCAGCACGTTGCTGGTGATTTTTGTTTCATCCGCTATTGCGCTGTTCATCTTCGCTGTGCTGTATAAGGCGGAAGATAAATAGGTTTACGGTTTCCTGTCTGTAGTTTACGGTTGTTGAACTGGAAACAGAAGACCGTAAACTGTAAACTATTGTCGTTTCTTCTCCATCTCCTTCACTTTCTCCAGGTGGTCAATAAAGTCATCGAGTTGGTCCACATCAATGCGCTTTGCCTGGATGCGCTTGTTCTCATCAAGTATATAAATAACAGGAGTGCTGTAAATGTCAAATAATTCACGCAGATAATATTGCTTGTACTTGTCGTGCGTGTTGATCCAGTTCATTTTTTTATCAACAACAAATTTTTTCCATTTGGCTGCATCGTCTTCAATATCCACTGCGAAAACTTCCACGCCTTTTGATTTAAGAGATTTGTCATACACCTCTTTGAGCTTTGGTAAAACTTTCTGGCAGTGGCCGCAATCGGGATCCCAGAAAATAAGCACGGTGTATTTTGCTTTCACTTCATAAAGAGAAATATTTTTATCGGAAGAATCCTGCATGATGATGGGAGGCGATGGTTTGCCGAGCAGAAGCGGCTTAAGTGTCATTCCCCTGTGAACTATTTTCTGTATTTGGATGGAATCCACCCAAAAGGCTTTTTTAGTCACGTAAAATTTTTCCACTTCATGAACAAACACGGCATCCATTCCCATGATGGCAGATGTTTCATAGGTGTAGGTCATATAGTAAACAATGTACTTGAATGTTTCTTTGTTCCCCTTTGTTTTGTCTATGAGAATATCTGATTCCTTAATGATGGAGTCAGGATGCTGAACCACTACTTTATCAAAAAAATATTTCAGCTTGGCGTGAAAAATGGGAGTACGCAGCAGCCGGTCATCCGTGAGAGGAATATTATCCCAGTAATGCTGCTTGTAATAAAAGTAAGGAAAGGTTGAATCTTTTTTTCCGTTGGGAAGCAAGGGAGTTTCCGGTGTGGGCACTTCAGTCTGCGCCTTAAAGATTGCAGTAAGGAAAGATTCAGGATGCATTTTGATAAAATCCTCTTTATATTTTTCTACCTCTCTGTCAATGGCGCTGACTTTATCCTGCAGAATTTTTATAGAATCTTTTTTGGCAGTGGCGGCAGCAAGAGAATCCTCTTTGATTTTGACGATTCTTTTTCTCATCGGCTCAGCTTTGCTTTGCTCGTCAGAAATAAAATGCAGGTATTTGTAGAATGCAATATTGTCCTCCGAACCTTTTATCTTCATGCGTTCAACCATCTTGGATGTGGTGTCGGTTTCTACATAAAAGTTCTGCTCTTTATCAATCAGGATTTCAAAATACTTTTTGCTGGGAAGAACAATGAGATAAATTCCGCCATCCAGTTTTTTATTTCCCTTGAAAACAAAATTGCCGTCCTTGTCAACCCTGGTGGTATCCTTCACATACTGCTTATTGCCGTAATGATTTCCGAAATAACAAACCGTATCGTGCAGCCCTTTGATTTTCCCTTTGATGGTGTAGCTGGCTTGTGAAAAAGAAAATGTGAATGACAAAAAGCTGCAGGCGATATTGAAAAAGGAAATTAGTAATTTAGTTCTCATACGTATTTCGTTAATGGTTTGCAAATTTAATATTTGAATTGTAACAATGGTTTTCCGTACTAATCAAATAGTATAACGTAAGTTGCTAGTTGTTTCAGGGCTAAAGCCCTTTTCTCTCCGTGACTCATTAACCCCATCCTTAAGGATGGGGTTACAGGAATAGCAGGAGATAATGGGCTTTAGCCCCGATATATTTTTCATAGTGCACGAACTAGCAACTTGCGTTAGTATACTAACTTTTTTTATGCAACAGGATGGATTGATTCCTAATTATCAGTCAATAATAGATTTGGCAATATTCATAAGCCTACTTAACCTTGCAATATAGTTGTTTATCTTATTGTTTAAAAAATAACTTTACAACTGCATCATTGAAATATTAATGTATATATTTGTACACCCCGATTAAATTCCTGACGATGAATTTTGTATTTTCCAAATTAACTCATCCCATCTCATGAAACGATTCATACTTTTTCTTTTATTCCTGTTTGCCATTGCCATCAATCCCTCTGTTGCTCAGAAACATTTAAAGACCATGTGTACACCGCCTGTGGTTACCATGTCTGCAAATGTTACTATCTGCGCAGGGCAATCTGCAACTCTTAATGCAACCGGAAGCGGCACCAGCGCTCCCTATACTTACGCATGGACACCTGTTGGAACTTTAAACAATCCCAATCTTTCAAATCCTGTTGCCACTCCTGCCGGAACTCAAACCTATACCTGCCTTGTTACGGATGGCGTTTCTTGTACAGAAACCGGAACGGTTACCGTTACTGTAAACGCGCTCCCCGGTGTTGGCATGACCGGAGCAGGATCAATTTGCATAGGAAACGGTGCAACGCTTAGCGGCACTGGCGGCTCAACCTATTCCTGGAGCACTGGCGCAGTAACCACTTCAATTACGGTATCGCCAACCACCGCTACGAGTTATACGGTTTGGGGAACAAATGCCGCAGGATGTTCCAACACAGCAACCGGAACTGTGAATATAAATTCTCCTCCTAGTATTTCAATAAGCGGAGCGGCATCCTCCATTTGCAACGGCACCAGCGCAACACTTACCGGCACAGGAGGTTCCACCTATTCATGGAGCACAGGCGCGGTAACAAATCCAATTACGGTAAGCCCTCCGTCTTCCACCACTTACACTGTTTGGGGAACCGATGCGGTTGGATGTTCAAACACGGCAACTGCCACTGTAAATGTGAACGCGCTTCCTGCAGTTTCTATCAGCGGAGGAGCTACCTCCATTTGTAATGGAAACAGCGCCACACTTACCGGCTCAGGAGGCACAAGTTATTCCTGGAGCACAGGTGCGGTAACCACTTCAATTACTGTAAGTCCAACTACTTCTACAACCTACACCGTTTGGGGAACGGATGCGAACGGATGTTCTAACACCGCAACTTCAACCGTAGATATATTTTCTGCTGCTGTTGCAGGAATTGGGGGAACCAATCCGATTTGCGTAGGACAAACCACAACGCTCACCGCTTCCGGTGGAACAAGTTTTTCATGGTGGAATAATGGTTCCACTTCGAATCCACTTACTGACAATCCCACATCAACAACAACTTATACGGTAACAGCAACCGATGCAAACGGATGTTCGGATGATGATGTCTTTACGGTTACCGTTAATCCACTTCCAACTGCAAATGCAGGAACGGATGTTTCCATCTGTTCGGGTTTTAATACAACACTCAACGCAACAGGAAACGGAACTTTTCTCTGGTCGCCATCAACAGGGTTAAGCAGCACAACCGATGCAAATCCTACAGCGAACCCCACAGTAACAACTTCTTATACGGTTACAGTAACAAACTCTTGCGGAAGCATAGATGATTCTGTTATGGTGACCATCACCACCACTCCTTCAGTAAATGCTGGAACAGATGCAACAATATGTATGGGCGGAAATACAACACTTATTGCCAGCGGAAGCGGAACTTATGCATGGTCTCCCGGAACAGGATTGAATAATACAAGCATTGCTAATCCAACGGCTAATCCAACGGCTTCAACAAATTATACAGTAACAATTACTACCGGATGCGGAACAGCAGAAGATTCCGTGTGGGTAATTATTGATGCGCCCCTTGCAACGGTGAGCGGAAATTCTCCCGTATGTTCCGGCAGTTCATCCACTCTTTGTGCAACCGGTGGCGGAACGTATGCATGGAGTGCGGGACCCACCACTTCCTGCATCACAGTTTCTCCCACTTCGGCAACCAACTACACCGTTACCATCACCGATTCATTCGGATGCACCGATTCAGATACGCTGACCATAAATGTAAATGCATTGCCCACTGCGGCTATTGCCGGAAACTCAACTATTTGTTTTGGGCTGAATGACACGCTGGTGGCAACCGGTGGAACGGGATATGTATGGAACACAGGCGCGACAACCGATACACTCATTGTGAATCTTACTTCTGCCACAGGTTATACGGTAACTGTTACAGACGGGAACGGATGTTCCGACACCGCTGCTATTTCTGTGACGGTAAATCCCTTGCCTACTGCAAACGCGGGAACGGATGCTACTATCTGCAACGGAAGCAATACAACTCTCACAGGAGCCGGCACCGGAACTTATCTTTGGAATCCGGGCGGACAAATAACTATTTCAATTGTGGTTAATCCAACCACCACCACCACCTATACATTTTCTGTAACAAATTCCTGCGGAACAGCAGAGGATTCTGTTGTGGTAAATGTGAATGCATTGCCCGCTGCTGCTATCAGCGGAAACACCACTATCTGCAACGGAAGCAGCACAACGCTTACCGCATCGGGCGGTGGAACGTATGTTTGGAATCCGACAGCGCAGACCACCACTTCAATTACTGTTTCACCAACAACCAATACCGGATATACTGTTACTGTAACGGGCGCCAACGGCTGCACCGACACAGCGAGCGCTACTGTGAATGTTGGCTCGGTTACCGCTTCTATTACGGGAACAAATTCTACTATCTGTTCAGGGCAACCCACAACGCTTACCGCATCAGGCGGAGGAACGTATGTGTGGAATCCCGGAGGGCAGACATCAACTTCAATATCGGTATTTCCAACAACAAACACTGATTATACAGTTACCGCTACCAATGCGCTGGGCTGTACTGGCACTGCCACATTCTCTGTTACTGTAACTGCTCAGCCCACAGCAAGCATTACGGTAACCGGTTCAACAACGGTTTGCGCAGGAAGTTCTACTACTCTCACCGGCAGCGGTGGAGCTGCTTATTCATGGACACCTGGCGGACAAACAACTCCTGTGATTGTTGTGAATCCTGTTTCTCCCACCACCTATTCAGTAATTGTTTCCAATGGCGGATGTGCCGATACAACCAGCATTTCAATTGGAGTCAATCCTCTTCCCACCGCTTCGGTTACTGCAACTTCCGCCATCATTTGCGTGGGTGGATGCGATTCGCTGTTTGCTTTTGGCGGCAACACGTATGTGTGGTCAAGCGGGCAGTCCACTTCTTCTATTAATGTGTGTCCTACAGCAGACACAACTTATGCTGTAACTGTTACGGATGCGAATGGCTGCACTGCCAGTGCCAGCGCTTTGATAAATGTGATTCCTCCTGTGAATGTTTCTGTGAACGGGATAACAAGCATTTGTGCCGGAGTCTCAATAACTCTTACAGCATCAGGTGGTGGGGCTTATTCATGGTGGAATAATGGTGCAACTTCTGCAACCATTACAGATTCTCCGACTACAAGCACAACTTACACTGTGATTGGATCAAATGCCTGCAGTTCTGATACAGCCACCATCAATGTGAATGTTTCCCCTGTGCCAACTGCTTTGGCAACCGCTAATCCTTACACAATACTCATTGGAGCGCAAACTACACTTACAGGAACTACCAGCACCGGAACCTACAACTGGAACCCTACCACCGGTTTGAACTGCGGAACTTGTCCTAATCCTGTTGCTAATCCAACCGCTACAACTACTTATATTCTCACTACAACTGATGCCAACGGATGTACAGCCACTGACACAGTGATTGTTAATGTGCGGATTGAGTGCGAAGATATTTTCATACCCAGCGCATTTTCTCCGAATGCTGACGGTAAAAATGATTTTGTAACCATCAGAACGCCCTGCATAAAATCGCTTGACTTCACCATTTATAACCGATGGGGGCAGGTGGTGTATCATACCGATGATGTTAGCATCGTTAATAAATCAAATGACGGATGGGATGGCTACTTTAAAGGAAAACTATGCGACCCGGCTGTGTTCTTCTATATCCTGAATGTTAATCTGATTACGGAGGACTTTATTAATAAGAACGGCAACGTTTCGCTGGTCCGTTAAGACTCTCCGAAGGAGTCCTTAGTGACCTTCGGAGTGAGATAAAGTAATAATCTTTTTGCAAAAGAAACCCCCCTGACGATACTGTCAGGTTTTTTTTTTGTTTTCAGTAAATTGATTTGCGCAAGTAAAGTAATTTGCGTTACTTTGTTGTATCCTTTGCTCAACCGCTCTTTTATGAATGAATAACTTTACTAAAATATTTCCTTCCTTCTTTTTGTTTACTGTCTATTGTCTATTGCCTACTTCTTTTTGCTTTTCCCAAAACCCCGACATAAAGCGCACTTACCACTGGTATTTTGGAAATCAAGCAGGATTAGATTTTAGCAGTGGGTCAGCAGTGCCGGACGTAAATGGCGTATATAACAATTTTGAAGGATGTGCTACATTTTCTGATACTGCTGGCAACTTATTGTTTTATACAGATGGAGAAACGGTTTATAATAAGAATCATCAGGCAATGCAAAACGGGACAAACATTGGCGGTTGTTGGAGTGCTACACAAGGTGCATTAATTGCGCCTGAACCTAATAATGATTCCATTTTTTTTGTATTTACTACAGGTTGTGCAACCGCCTTAGCAACGGGCTTACGATACTCTGTTATTAATATGAAGTAAACAGCGGTCTTGGCACAGTGGTGCAAAAAAATATTTTGCTTCACACACCTGTTGCCGAAAAAGTTGCCGGAGTATATCATACTAACGGAAAAGATGTATGGGTAATGACTCATGAATGGAACAGTAATAATTTTTTTGCATATCTCGTTACAAATAGTGGTGTGGATACTGTGCCGATAATTTCAAGTATTGGCTCTGTTCATTCTGGAATTACAAGTGATGGCAATTCAGTGGGGTATCTAAAATTTTCGCCAAATGGTAAAAAAATAGTTTCTCTTCAATCAGAAAGTTCAGTAGTTGAATTATTCGACTTTAATGACTCTACGGGTGTTGTAAGTAATGGAATGACTCTGCCTGTTGCTTACTCATACGCCTATGGCGCTTCCTTCTCTCCGAATAATTCAAGATTATATATTTCATACTTTGGTACTGGTGGCGGAAGCCCTCAGCCGGGTAAATTATTTCAATACGATTTATTAGCAGGTACGCCACAAGACATCATTAATTCGCAAACCTTGATTTACGCTTCCTCTGGATATTGGTATTGTGGATTACAGAATGGAGCAGACAGGAAAATATATTTATCAAGAATTAACCTTACATTTAACGATGGAACTACATTGGGTGCAATAAATTATCCAAACAAGTTGTACGCATCTTGTAGTTTTTTAGAAAACGACTTATATTTATCAGGAAAATATTGCCGTTATGGTCTCCCCAATTTTATAGAAAGTTATTTTAATTGCGATACATGCGCAGTTGAATTGAATGGCATCCAAGAGATTGGAAATTATTCTATAAAAATATTTCCAAACCCTGTTAGTAGTATACTTTATATTCAATCTCCAACTGATTTATTAAAATCAATAGAATTATATAATCTATTTGGAATAAAAATTTATGATAATCTTTATTCTTCAACAAAAAACATCGGAATAGATATAAGCCCATTTACTAAAGGCATTTATTTTATCAAGATAATATCTGTAAGAGAAACACTCATAAAAAAAATAATAGTAACCAATTAATATTCCATTAATATGAAAACTAAATTACACTTCCCCCGTACGCGCTAAGTTGTATTTTGTAGTTGGGTAGGCGCGAAGGTTTTTCCCTTCGTGCCGTAGTAGCTGGTAAGCTCTGCTTACAAACAAAACAAATTAATCCCTTGCACATATCAAAACTTTTACTGTTCTTTACAAAGCAATTGCTCAATCTCTCTTTTATGCATAAATGAAAAAACTCCTTTACATATTCCTTTTCTTTTCTTATTCTTTGTTTGGACAAAACCTTGTGCCTAACCCATCCTTTGAGCAGTTTGATACTTGCCCGAATAATATTGCACAACTTAACCATGCAATTCCATGGTTTAATCCAAGTGATAACCAAAACATAAGCGGAAGTTCTGATTATTTTAATTCTTGCTATAATAATTATCCAAATTTTTATAACGCTGATGTGCCAAGTAATTTTATAGGGAACCAAAATGCAAAAACAGGTGTCGCTTATGCTGGTTTTTATGTTTATGGTTCGTATTTTCCAAATGCAAAAGAATACATAGAAGTAAAACTTAATAATTCTTTGCAAGCAAATAAAAAATATTGTATTGAGTTTTATGTTTCCTTAGCTGACAGTGCAAATTTTGCTACTGATGATGTAGGAGTATATTTTTCAATTGATACTGTAAAACAAGATACAATACCATTTACAGTAATAAATAACATTCCACAAATTGTTAATCCAATAGGTAATTTCTTAAGTGATAAAATAAATTGGACTTTAATTTCTGGAGAATATACTGCTTTAGGGGATGAAAAATTTATTACCATTGGAAGTTTCAAAGACGATTCTCTAGTAAATAGAGTTTTTGTGGGCGGAGGCGACACTTCACTTTATGGTGGTACATATAATTCATCATACTATTATATTGATAATGTATTGATAACGCCATGTGATAGCATCGGTGGTATAAGTGATTTTAAGATAGAGGATAATATAAAAGTTTTCCCTAATCCCACCAGCGGGCTGTTTAATGTGCAGATGAGCGGATTAGAAAGTGTGCAGATGAAAATCTATAATGTGTATGGCGAATGTATTTATCAGCAAATCTGCACATCCGCACATCAGCAAATTGATTTGAGCGAGGCGAACAGCGGAATTTATTTCCTGCAACTCAAAACCGATAACGGCACAGCAGTGAAGAAGATTATTAAGGAGTAAATTCCTTTCACCAAAAGAAAAGGCGTTCCGACCTGTCCCGTATTCATCGGGATAAAACGGAGCGCCTTTGTTATTTTTCCTCTTTCAGGTTAAGGAGCGGGTCAAATTTTATCCATTCTGATTTTACGGCAAGCGAGCAGAGCTGCGCCATATTGTGTGTGCGGGTTTTGTTCATCATGTTTTGGCGGTGTGTGCGAATAGTGGTGTAATCAATAAAAAGCTGGTCGGCAATTTGCTTGCTTTTATACCCATGTGCAATCAGGAAGAGCACTTCCAGTTCGCGTTTCGAGAGCGGACAATCTATTTTTTCTGTCTGTGCCATTTTAAGAAATAAAGAACATTCATGTATACGGAATAATCGTTGTGAGGTTATCCGTATCAGTAAAATACTTCAATTGAAGTATTGCCGCTCTCACCTAAGCAATCTACATTTACATAAGAGATTTTGCACACACTCAAATGAAACGGAACAGGTTGTGTTGATAGAAAAAGGCATGAGCGCCAATAAAAAAGGCACGGGCGCGCGAGAAAAAGGCACGGGCGCGAAGAAAAAAGGCATGAGCGCGAAGAAAAAAGGCATGAGCGCGAAGAAAAAAGGCACGGGCGCGAAGAAAAAAGGCACGGGCGCGCGAGAAAAAGGCATGAGCGCGAAGAAAAAAGGCATGAGCGCGAAAAATAAAAACAGCAGTAAATAATAAATCAACAATAACCAATTAAAAATTAAAAACTATGCCAGGAGGACCCTATCCAACCACCCGCGCCAAGTTCAATGATTACATTCAACTTGTTTGCCCGTATCTGAACGCCAACGCAGCGCGCCTTCAGATTTCAGGCGCCAACTTAACAGCCGTTAATACCCTGAAACCCCTGTGGGATGCGCTATGGGCAAAATACATTGACCCTGACAAAAAAACAAAAACCGTTGTTAAAAATACTGACACGATGATCAAGCAATGGAAAACATTGCTCAGCAGTATCTATAAAGATATTCCGCAAAGTGTGCTCACCGAGCAAGACCGCGTGGTGCTTGGCTTAAAACTGCGCGACCCGCATCCTACGCGTGTGGCAGTTCCCGAAGGCGCGCCAACCATCAGCATTGACAAAATGATGCACCTCAAACACATTCTGAAAATCACCGACCCCGCTAATCCGCACACGCAGGCAAAACCAAAAGGAGTAAGAGAAACTGAAATACAAATAGCTGTAAGCGATGAAGGCGTGCCTAAAACGGTGCCTGTTCCGGTGCCCGTGCCTGCTGAACAAACTCCTGCGCCTGCCCCTTTTCCGCAAGAGAGCGACTGGCACACGCTGGTTCATACCGGAAAATTTTTATACACCGCGCATTTTACCGATGCTCAGTTGAAAGCCACCGCTTATTACCGCGCACGCTACCTGAATACCCGCGGAGAAACAGGCGACTGGGGCAATACGGTTAACGGTGTGGTGAGTTAATAACTGATGTTACGCAAATACATTTTTTCCCGAAGGGATGGAAACCCAACCGCAGAGTTCGCTGAGGTTTTACGCAGAGAACCGCTGAGAATACAAGATTGCATTTTTTCTGCGGCTCTCCGCGTGTTGTTTTCTCTGTGTTCTCTGCGGTTAACCCCGTTGGATATGATTGTTGTAGACCTAAACTTGTAACGAACAGATTATCCTACGGGATTAATTGCTTTTCTGCGTAACTCACGTTAATATTCTGACCTGAGGCATACTTTCGTCAATAAAAAAACCTTTTCCACTGAATGCAGAAGTTCCAAATTCCAAATTCCAAGTCCCAAGAAATACAACATTGGCTGTTCCTTGGAATTTGGTGCTTGGTACTTGGGATTTCTTTTTCCCCCAAGCACTATTATTTTTATTTTCGTAGTTCACACTGAAGCAGTTAACCGTTAATCGTTATTTGTTATTCGTAACAGCCGATTACCGATTACCGATTACCGATTACCGATTACCGATTCATGCATTATTCAGAAGCAGAAAAATTCATTATAGGTAAGTTCCAGAAGGAATTGCCTGCCAACCTGCATTATCATGGTTTGCACCACACCCTTGATGTGCGCGATGCCGTTGAGCGCATAGCAAGAATGGAAAATATGGGCGAAGAGGAGATTGTCATTCTGAAAACAACCGCCATGTATCACGATGCCGGATTCATTTATCAGTATTACGACAATGAACACCTGGGCGTAAAGCTCGCCTGTGACACGCTGACCTCTTTCGGGTATTCGGGTGTGCAGATAACGAATGTATCCAAACTCATTCTTTCCACTTCGCTTCCCTACAATCCGAAAAACCAGCTGGAGAGAATCATTTGCGATGCCGACCTTGATTATCTCGGCAGGGAAGATTTTTACAGCATCTCCTACACGCTTCGCAGGGAATGGGCGGAATACGGCAAAGCCAAAACACTGCTTCAGTGGTACGAAGAGCAACTGGCATTCATGAAAAAGCAGAAGTATTTCACCCGGTCGGCAAACCAACTGCGGGAAGCGAGAAAACAGCAGTACATAGCCGAAATGAAAGAAATGCTCGGCAAGAGGAAACATAAAACAATTATGGAAGAGAGCATGACAGCGCTTCCTGCTGACGAAAAAATCCTCACACTTAAAGCTCTTTCCATTTTCAGCGGCACCTCTGACGAAATTCTTTCCGGCATTGCTTCCATGACAAAAACGCTGGTGGTGAAATCGGGGCAGATCATTATTCAAAAGGGCGACATCGGCAAAAGCATGTACATCATACACAGCGGGCGCGTGAAAGTGCACGATGACATTTACACCATTGCCGAACTGGGCGAAGGCAATTTTTTCGGAGAAGTATCATTGCTCGATACCGAGCCCCGCTCTGCTTCCATCACCGCCATTGCCGACACCACGCTGTTTGTTCTTGAGCAGGAAGATTTTTATAAGATACTTCAGAAGCACAAAGATGTGGCGCAGGGCATTATGAAAATTCTCATAGGAAGATTCAGAAAGCAGAACGCCACCATCTTTAACGATCTGAAGGAAAAAGAAAAAAAACTGCAGGCGCTGGTTGACCAGCGCACGCAGGAATTGCAGAGCGCAAACAAAGAGATTGAAAAAGCGTTTCACCAGATAGAAGAAAAAAATCAGAAGCTGGAAGTGGCTTACAAAGACATACGCGACAGCATCAGCTACGCCAAGCGCATTCAGCAGGCAATCCTGCCCAACATCAGCGATGTGTACAGGGCGCTCACGCAGTCGTTCGTATATTACAAGCCCAAGGATATTGTGAGCGGTGATTTTTATTTCTTCGCTGAAAAAAATAATAAAATAATGCTCGGGGTTGCCGACTGCACCGGTCACGGAGTGCCGGGCGCGTTCATGAGCATGATTGGTCATGACATGCTGAACCAAATCATCATTGAAAAAGGAATCACTTCTCCCTCCGAAGTGCTCAACCATCTTGAAGCGGGAATACGGGGCGCGCTCAAGCAGGATATGGAAAGTTCAGAGAACAAAGACGGCATGGATATCGCCCTCTGTTCGCTCGGTATTCAAAGCGCGGAATGCGAGCTTCAGTTTGCTGGAGCTTTCCGTAATTTATACCTTGTGCGCAAAGGCGCCAGCGAAGTGGAAGAGGTGAGGGCGGATAAAAACTCCATAGGCGGAATGCTGACGGGCGATACAAAAAGATTCAGCAACCACCAGATATTTCTGAACAAAGGCGATGCGTTTTATATTTTCTCTGATGGCTACTGCGACCAGTTTGGCGGACCGGGCGGAAAAAAATTCATGAGCCGGCAGTTTCAGAAACTCTTCCTCAGCATACGCCACCTCTCCATGAAAGAGCAGGAAGAAGTGATTGACAAAACCTTCCGCGACTGGAAAGGCGACCTGGAGCAGATTGATGACGTGCTGGTGATAGGTGTGAGGATATAGCGAAAAAGTAATGTGCCTTTAATATGTTATAAGAAATCCCGCTGCGGCTTCCAGCGGGATTGATGACGTGCTGGTGATAGGTGTGAGGATATAACTAACCCCATGCTTTAGCATGGGGAAATAGCAAGCAATAATTAAAGGGCTTTAGCCCTGAAAAAAGAAAATCAATGTCTTATGGGAACCTCTAAAAACTCATGAACCCCGTAGGATACTTGCCCCGTTGGTTGTCCGACCTACGGGGTGAATCCAACGGGGTGAACAATAGAATAATTGAACATTTGAATTACGAAATCAGAAGTAAACTTCGAATGTTCGCTGTTCAAATGTTCAAATGTTCATCATTCAAAATAGATTTTAGAGATGCCCTTATGTAAGAGTTTGAGTGCATTGCGGCTAAAGCCCTACTTGTTTTGATATGCTGTGCTCCGCACTAAAGTGCGGAGTTAAAAAAGGCAGACCCCAATAAAAAAAAAGAAGAAATAATTTCTACTTCACCGAATACTTCTTGCGGATGAGGGAGTTTATCTCGTAAAAATCTTTTTCAAGAATGAGTTCCTGCAGCATTTTCATTTCATCATTGTTGAGCGAGTCGTCAGCAGGTTTTTTCTTTGGAAGAACAAACGGGCTCAACTCGTAATTGTCGGAAAGGAAAGAGAAGAAAGACATAACTCTGTGTTTTTGTATTGAATCTGATTGCTTTCTATCTGTCATAAAACCAGATTTGGGAGTTAGACGATGGAAAGTTGTTAAAGGTTACAATTTACCCTGCTTTGATATGAACACCCCCTCATTAAAAAATGTTCCTTTACCTATTGACAGAGCAATATATATTATCTACCTTCGTCCTCGCCAAAGGAAAAGGTAAAGGGTATAAGGAAATAGAGGTATAAGGGAAATACCATAAAATGCCTTATACCTTACTTATACCTAAAAAACTTTCCTGATAAAGCAACCTTTTTTGAAAAGTCACGTCTTCTCATATAACATCTGCACCATCACCATGAGTATTCTCCGCTCAAAAATTTATAGTGTATTAATTGTTTTTCTTTCCCTCTGCCCTCTGCCCTCTTACATCTGCCATGCCCAAGTGGTCATCAACGAGTATTCCTGTTCCAATATAAATTCCTTTGCCGATAACTTTGGCGGCTATGAAGATTGGATTGAACTTTACAATACAACCGGCTCGGCTGTTAGTCTCACCGGCTGGCATCTCAGCGATAAGAAAACCAATCCAACTAAATGGACATTCGGAACGGTGAGCATTTCTGCGAACGGATTTGTGAGAGTATGGGCATCGGGAAGAAATTTTAATTCCGGTTTCATGCACACCAATTTCAAACTCACCCAGTGCAAGCCCGAAGCAATTGTGCTGGCAGACGCTGCCGGAACCATCATTGATTCTCTCACGCTGAAACCTGCGCATGCAGGGCATTCAAGAGGAAGAACAACCAATGGAGCAGCCGCATGGAGCGTGTTTCTGACTCCAACTCCGGGCGCATCCAATACAAACCCTTATCAGGAATATGCAACCAGACCAACCATGAGCGTGGCGGCAGGATTTTATGCCGCAACGCAAAATGTTACCATTAGTTCTCCCGACCCGAACATCACTATTCGCTATACGACCAATGGAACAACTCCGATTGCTACATCAACAATTTATTCGTCACCCGTAGCAATTTCTACAACAAAAGTTTTGCGTGCAAAAGCATTTTCTTCAACGGCAACCATTCCCGCGAGCTTTGTAGAAAGCAATACTTACTTTATCAATTCCGCTCATACGATTGAAGTGATTTCAATTTTTGGAGATCAGATTGCTACTTTGCTTGGCGGCAACCAGATTACTCCCACAGTTGGCTTGGAATATTTCGATGCAAGCGGAACTTTCAAAACAGAATCTTTTGGAGAATCCAACAAACACGGAAATGATTCGTGGTCATATCCGCAGAGGGGCATTGATTTTATTTCAAGGGATGAGTATGGTTATAATTATGCGCTTCAGCATCAGATTTTTAATTCAAAACCCCGCACAGAATTTCAGCGTATCATACTCAAGGCATCCGCAGGAGACAATTATCCTTTTGAAACAACCGGCAATCCCTATGCATGGGGACCCGCTTCTCAATTAGGCAGCTGCCACATCCGCGACCAATATGTTCACACGCTTTCTCAAAAAGCAAAACTCCACATGGACGAGCGCACCTGGGCACCCAGCGTTTTGTATGTGAACGGAAACTACTGGGGAGTATATGACACGAGGGAAAAAGTGGACGATGCTGACTTTTTGGATTACTATCACAATTCTGATTCATGGTATTCTACTACTCCTGATCAGGATTCATTGCAGTTTCTGAAAACATGGGGCGGAACCTGGTCTGAATATGGTGGAGCAACTGCACAAAACGAATGGAATGCCCTTGCGAATTTCATCACAACCAACAACATGGCTATTCCGGCAAACTATAATTATGTGGATAGTGTATACAGCGTGAAAAGTTTGTCTGATTATGTTATCCTGAATTCGCTTTGCGTAACATCTGATTGGCTGAACTGGAACACGGAGTGGTGGAGGGGAAAACATGTTAATGCAAGTAAAAAGAAATGGCGCTATGGACTTTGGGATGAAGATGCAACTTTTGATCACTATATTGACTACACAGGTGTTGGAAACACAACCCCAACTGCTGATCCCTGTGCTCCGCAAAATCTTGGAGATCCCGGTGGACAAGGACATGTTCCGATTCTGAACGCGCTTTTGCAAAATCCAACTTTCAAGCAATATTATGTGATGCGGTATTTTGATTTACTGAATACAGGTTTGAGTTGCACACGAATGATTACTATTCTCGACAGCATGGTAAATGTGATTAACCCCGAAATGCCCGCGCAAATAACAAGGTGGAATGGATCAGGCGGAAGTTATTCCCAGTGGCAGCAGAACGTTCAGGACTTACGGAATTTTATTCTCACCCGATGCACTACTGTGGTAAATAATTTTGCTCCTTGCAACGGAACAACAGGACCCTACCCGATAAAACTAAATGTGGTTCCTGCCGGAGCCGGAACGGTTGATGTCAATTCAATCAATGTTTCATCATTCGTTTGGTCAGCAACTTATCCTGGCGGAGTGAATATGAATTTTGTAGCCCGCCCTAATTCTCCTTATTGTTTTGACCATTGGGAATTTCAAAATCATACACCAACGCCAAGCATTAATGATACTGCCGTCAGCGTTAACTTAACAATGACCGACAGCATCATCGCGTATTTCACATCAGGAACTTCTGCTCCCGTTGTTACCGCAACGGATTCTACCATTTGCCCCGGAGATTCAACCGTTCTTTCTGTGAGCAGCGGCACAAGTTTTACATGGAGCCCTGCCACCGGATTAAGCTGCACCACTTGTGCGAACCCTGTAGCAACACCAACCATCGCCACCACGTATACCGTTGTTGTTGCCGGCTCATGCGCTGTTGGAACCTCCAGCATCACTATCAATATGACTACGCCAGGAGCGCCAACGGTGACGGCTTCCGTTCCTACAGTTTGCGTTGGCAGTTCTACCACATTGAATGTAAATGGAGGAACTAATTTTATGTGGAGCCCGCCTGCGGGTTTAAGCTGCACCACCTGCGCAAGTCCTGTTGCCTCCCCAACCGCAACCACCACTTATTCTGTAAATGCATCGGGCGGAAACTGCATCAACGGCACGGGCGCTGTAACGGTTAGCGTAACTCAGCCGCCAACTCCGAGCGTAAGCGCGAATACTACCATTTGTTCAACTGAAACCGCACAGCTTTCGGCATCGGGCGGAACAGGATACACCTGGTCGCCAGCGATAGGACTTAGCTGCGCTACCTGTTCAAATCCCATAGCAACTCCCACGGCAACCACTTCGTATACGCTGGTTGTTTCAAATGCGCCCAACTGTTTTGGTGTTGATTCTGTAACGGTATTTTTGTCGGGCGATTGTCCCGATGTGTATGTGCCTACCGGGTTTTCTCCCAACGGAGATAACAATAACGACATGCTCTTTATTTTCGGAGCCGATGTCAAGGACTTGCATTTTGTGGTGTACAACCGATGGGGGCAAATTGTTTTTGAAACCAAAGACCAAACAATCGGATGGGATGGAACGCAAAACGGAAAACCCGTTCAGTCAGGCGTGTATGCCTATAAGTTTACAGCTTCCGACAGCAAAGGAAAAATTACCAGCAAGTCAGGCAACTTAACTGTTATTAGGTAAAATGGTTGATTGAGTTAATTTGTTAAATAGTTAAATATGGCTGTTACTCAATTAACTTAGTTAACCCAATCAACTTAATTAACTTATTCGACAAGGATAGTGCAAAAACTTTTTTCAATCATATTACTCTTCACCTTCTTCGAAGCAAAAACGCAGGATATTCACTTCGCGCAGCTTTCTGAAACTCCTCTTTTAATTGATCCCGCGCTCACAGGGTTGTACGATGGTTACTACCGCGGAATTATTAATTACCGCAACCAGTGGCCCGCTATGGGAAAACCCTACAGCACTTTCATGGGTTCGTTTGACGCGCCAATAGAGATGAAAAAAAAGAATGGCGGATACATTGGAGCGGGCGCTTATCTGTTTTCTGACAAAGCAGGCGATTCTCAGTTCGGCACCACGCAGGGAAACCTTTCCGTGTCGGCAATTCTGCCAATGAATAAAACAAGCAAGTTCTCTTTAGGAATGCAGTTTGGTTTTGTTCAGCGCAGCTTGAATGTTTCAAGCATTCAATGGCCCAACCAGTATAACGGGCACAATTACGACCCAAGCATGTCCTCCAATGAATTATATAAGCGCAACTTTTCCTATTTCGATATGGGAACAGGCGCTAACTATGAATATTCTAATCAAAACGGAACGCTGGCTGGAAAAGACATTGTGCGGTTTGATCTGGGCGCGGCTTTTTTTCATGCCACCATGCCGCTTCAAAGGTTTCACAGCGGTGATAAAGAAAACCTTTACGGAAAATTAATCGCTCATGCATCTTTCCGCTATGATTTTCCCGGAACCAAAGTGGGCGTTGTTCCTTCCGCCATTTTTATGATGCAGGGTCCCGCTACTGAATTAAACATAGGAACGCTTCTCAGGTATAAAATAAACCAGGGAACAAAAGTAACCGCCTTTTACACCGAATCGGCTTTCTCTGCCGGTGTGTATTACCGCCTGAAAGACGCCATCAGCCCGCAGGTGTATTTTGAATTTTCTGATTACGGCATCGGGCTCTCGTATGACTTTAATGTTTCTTCTTACGGTGAAGTAAAAAAATCTGCAAGCGGCTTGGAAATTTCTATCAAGTACGCCAACATGAAAGGCGCGGTGAGGAAGGGGATGAAGTGATTTTTTCTAGGACTGAAAATCTGATTGCATCAAATAAAATTACTGTTTCAAAACAAAAACCTTTGTAGTGCTTTTTCCTTTTTCAGAAGAAACCTCACAATTGTAAATTCCGTTTGGCGTGAAGCCAATATTTATTGCATTTGCTCCGGTGACTACATCGGCATTCGCAACATTTTTTCCAAGCATGTCATAAAGCATAAAAGAAAACTTGCTGTACATTTCGCTTTCAATGTTTAGCTGAATGGCATTTGAGTAAGAATTATAAGAAGCATTCACCGTAAACCCTTTCTCAGCCGTTGTTTCGTTCACCCCGGCAAGAGATGAAAATTTCCACACGTAATTGGTGTCATTGGCAAAAGAGAAGGGACCTGCATAAAGAGCGTTATTGTAGATTTCAAGAGCGTTCACAGAATTGGTGATGCCGTTTCCGAGGGCAAACCAGGAACTGCCGTTCCATGCCGCAACATTTTTTGCGCTGATGCTTCCGGCAGTTGTAAAGTCACCACCCACATAGAGGTAGTTATTGTACGATATCACAGCGCGTATTCCGTTGAATCCTCCTGAAAGACCACCGCCAACATCTGACCATATGGTGCCGTTCCACTTTGCAATATCTTTTACTGTTGTTGAACCTGCCAGTGTGAATGAGCCAATTACATATAAATCAGTTCCCATGACTGCCATTCCTGAAACTGTTCCGTTAACACCTGTGCCGACTTGCTGCCAGGAAGTTCCGTTCCACTTAGCAATATGATTGACAGCTGTAGTACCTGAATTTGTGAAACCGCCACCTGCATACAGCGCCCCATTATAAACTGCAAGCGCCATTACGGTTGCATCAAACCCGCTGCCAACAGTTGAGTATCCGCTGCCGCTGTTGCTGGCAACATGATTATAATTAACAGAATTATAAGTAGTGAAATAACCGCCCATGTAAAGTTTTCCTCCGAAAGAAGCCATGGCATACACATTTGAATTTAGCTGATAGGCACCCGTTGGATCATCCCATGAAGTTCCATCCCATACAGCAACTTCTTTTGGACCAAAGGAGCCGATGTTAAACGCTCCTCCGACATAAAGTGTGGAATTATGTATCTCAAAGCAATTGAAATCAAGACCGCCAAGATTTGCATCATAATAGGGAGTAAGCGTGCTTCCATCCCATTGTGCGTTAAAGTTGCAGTTCCATGTATTAGTGCCTACTCCTGTGAAATTTCCTCCAACGAAAAGTTTTCCATTGAAGGACTTTAAACATTCGATAGAACTGTTCACCCAGGTTCCTGCCGGTGTCCATGTTTGTGCATTAATGGAAGTGATAGTCAATGCAGAGATGCAAAATGAAAGGAGTAAATTTTTTTTCATTTGATTTTAATTTTATTGATTGAGCGTAAATAGTTGGTAAACCAAACAAAATTACTTTTTATTTTGATTTCAGAAAATGGGTAGTAAAAATAGTGCAATAAAAAAAATTAAAACTTAATCATCACCCGTGCATTCAGCAAACGGTTGGAGAGATAGTTGGGCACCGCGTATTGCCTTCCGCTTACATCGCGCACCCAAAAATAAGAAACAACATTGTTTACGGCAAGCAGGTTGTACACTTCTAACGAAAACCAAACCGAAGCCCACCCCCAACCCCTCCCATGAGGAGGGGCTTCCACACCTTGTTCCTCCCCGATGGGGAGGGAAGGGTGGGGCTTTCTTTTTACTTCATACGAAAACCCAATATCCACTCTGCGGTAAGGCGGCATTCTTAAAACATCTTTGTAGCGTTCAAAGCTTGGAGGACCAAACGGCAATCCGGTTCCGAAGAGAAGATTCATGTGCATTTTGCATCGCGGCAGATTGGGCAGGTAATCCTGAAAGAACAAGCTGAACGTTACGCGCTGATCCATCGGGCGGGGAATGTAGCCCGGCTCAACGCGAATGCTGTCGGAGTGAACAGCATTACTTGAGTAGCCCGGAATAATTGTATCGCCATCGCTGTTGAGGTAGATGTAGTAATAATCGGTCTTGATGTCTTCCATTGTTTTCATCACAGACAAACTTGCCCATGAATCAATTCCTTTCACAAATTCTCCGTTCACTTTAAAATCAACTCCTGTTGCGTAACCCTTCGCGCTGTTTGCGGCATAGTAGCGCAGGCGCACGTTATCCACTTCATACGGAATTAAATTGTCAAACCTTTTGTAATACAGTTCAGAAATAAATTTGAACGGTCGCCCCCACGCCATGTAATTTATATCTGTTCCTAAAACAAAATGAATGGACTGCTGCGCTTTCAGATCGGTGTGAAGGTTTCCCTGAAAGTCGCGTAGTTCCCTGTAGAAAGGCGGCTGGTAATAATATCCGGAAGATGCTTTGAACAATACATCGCGTTTCCATTTCGGCTTGAATGAAAGTGTTGTTCGCGGGCTAAGGAGCAATTGTTTATTCAAGTCCCAGTAATTGGCGCGTACTCCGGCAGTAATGGTAAGTTCGCTTGTGTCTTTTGTTTCCCAACTCCACGCCTGCTGAATGTATCCTGAATAGCGATTGCTTGAAAGATTATTTTTTGATTTGATGACTTCATTCACATCCAGATATTCATAGGGCTGCGCGTTGGGGTTGGTGTATCCGGCAGAATCAGAACCGTTGGGAAGAGAATATCCCGCGGAATCAATCAACGTCCATTCGCTGAGTTTGTCGTTAATGATTTCGTGCTGATACTTTGCCCCCCACCAGAGTTCACGGGAATGGAATGTTGGAATGTTGGAAGGTTGGGTGGATTTCTTTTTTCCATCCTTCCATTCTTCCGCACTTCCATTCTTCCATGTTTTATTTCCCTTGTGCTCGAAATTATAAACCGATGCGTCTAAATAATTCCTCGCGTGATTCAGAAATCCACCTGTGCCGATGTTGAAGGCAGATTGTCCGAAGTTATCTTTTCCGAAATCATTTTCAAGTTCGTTCAATTCATATTGCCCGAGCAGATCAAACGTTTCGCTTTCTTTTGTCTTGAAAGCCGATGTGATGAATTTCAGTGTGAGGTCTTTTCCATACGGACGATAAGCGCTTGTAAATGCACCCATCATAGTTTGATAGTTATCAATCTCCTGACCATCAAAGTAAACGTTAAGCTGAAGCGCTTCATTCACCGTTCCGAAAGATGATTTTCTTGTCTGCGGAATCGTGCGGTATTTATTCCGCGCCACATTGAAAAGAAAACCATGTTCCCATTCGTTGGTGGGATTAAACGTGATGTAAGACTGAACATCGTAGAACAAAGGTTTGTATTCTCCTTTTGTGTCCAGCGATTTCAGCAGATATGAATTTGATTTCTCGCGAACGCCCAGCAGATAGGTGAAGCGTTTGTCTTTAGAAGCGCCTTCCAGATGCATAGAGCCGCCCAGCAAACCGCCTGAAACGCTCCCGGCAAACTCTCTGGGCTTGGTGTAGCGTATGTCAAGCACGGATGACATTTTATCTCCGTAGCGCGCCTCAAATCCGCCCGAAGAAAAATTGATGGACGAAACCATATCTGAATTCACAAAGCTTAATCCTTCCTGCTGTCCGCTATGCGTGAGAAAGGGGCGATACACTTCAATGTCGTTCACATAAACTAAATTCTCGTCAAAGTTTCCTCCGCGAACGGAATACACAGAACTGAGTTCATTGCTCTGCTGAACTCCGAGTTGAGTGAAAATTATTGTATTAAAATCCTGCGAAGCGCCCGTTTGCACATAAATATCTTTGGTCGGAATTATCTGGATGAAATTAGAGCGGTTGATTTTATCTTCCACCACAAAGGTGTCGAGTGTTTTTAAATTGTCAACCGAAACATCTGCTTTTGCTTTTTCTCCTGCAGAAAGTTTGACCGTCTTCAACTTGATTCCGAAACTAACATGAGAAAATTCTATCGTTATGTTTGTGCCGGCAGGCACGCTGAGTTCGTAATCTCCTTTTTCATTTGTTGCTGTAACTATTTTTGTATTTGCTACAGAAACTCTTGCTTCAGAGATCGGATTACCTTCTTTGTCTGTTATTTTTCCGTAGAGAGTGGCAGTGGTGCCCACCCCTTGCCCCTCCCCAATGGATGGGAAAAGTAATAGAAGAAAAAAAATGTATATAAAAAGTCCTTCCCTTGGGGAAGGATTTAGGATGGGCTCCTTACTTTTCTTTATCTTCATTCCCTGGTTTTATTTTCAGTTTTCCTTCCCGCCACATTTTTACAAACTGTGCCCAGGCAAACGGGTTCAGCAGGTTGTTCGGAGGATATTGCCCTGCCCAGTACAAACGGCTTTGATACTGTTGCTGGCTGGCTTTGTAATTCATGCTTCCATCCATTCCCATATTCTCGTATTGCTCTTTCATTTCTTCCCTGTCCAGGTTTTTTTTGGCGCGTGCAAGGTCATCATCAGGAACTTTCATGTTCAGGAAAACTTCTTTAAACTGTTCGCGCGTGGGCCACGGATAAATAATAGTTTCTTTCAGAAGAATCGTATCAAAATGCAAAACCTGTATCAATGAATATTTATTTCCCGATAGCGTGTCGGGAATAATGAACTGAGATTTTTTATAACCGATTCCTGAAAAGATGATGGTATCTTTTTTCTGCGCAACAAATGAAAAATATCCATAGAAGTCGGCAAGAGTGCCTCTGCCGGAGCTTTTGATAATCACCTTAGTGAACGGAACGGGCTTCAGGCTGTCATTTTCTACAATTACTCCTGAAAACTGAATGAGGTCTTTGTCCTGAGAAAAAGCAAATGTGCCGATTAACAGATGTGCGGATATGCTGATGAATGCCAATATAAATACATTCTTCATTTGCACATTTACACATTTACTCATTGTTTTCATGTTTATTTCAAAAATAGGAAAAAAGGGTAAGTGAATAGGTTTGGATTCTTATATTTACACACTCAATCAGTAACTATCATGCAGTTGATTTATTGTACAAAAACAAAACTATCATCCATGAAAAATTTTTTACTTTTTCTCTCCATCTGCCTTTTGCCTTCTGCCATCTTACATGGGCAGATTACCATCACGCAATCAGATATGCCGAGTGTAAACGATACATTGCGTGTAAGCATTACCAATACTATCGGCACAATAGATCCTGATCTTTCGGGAGCAAATTATACATGGGACTTTTCTTCTCTTACTCCTAACAGTCAGGATGTGGAACATTTTATATCGCCTTCATCATCGGGTTATCCGATTTTTCCTTTTATCTCCACCTATGGATATAAGACGAATAAAATTGATACGACCAACCGCGTTGATTTTTTTAAGAACAGTTCTTCATCTTACCGTCAGATGGGATACGGGCAAACAGTGGGTGGGTTTCCGGCACCATTTTTTTACAATCCTCCCGATACCGTTTACCGTTTCCCGATGAACTTTGGAAATATGGATTCATGCACTTCCGGCTATGGATTTCCTATTCCCGGCATCGGCTATTACGGTGAAAAGACAAAAAGAGTGAATGTGGTGGATGGATGGGGAACATTAACCACTCCTTTCGGAACTTTTCAAACGCTGAGAGTGAAATCAGCTCTTCACAAAACAGACACGATTTATATTGACACTCTTCATTTTGGATTTTCTATTCCACTTCCCGTGCAGTATGAATACAAATGGCTGGGGCAGGGCAAAAAAATTCCCCTTCTGTTAATAATCGCGAACGAAGTAGCCGGATTTCCTATTGTAACCAATGTGATGTACCGCGACAGTATGCGGGCAGGAGTTACGCAAATCGGAATACAGGAATTCATAAATTATAATTTACAATTCACAGTATATCCAAATCCCGCGCATGAATTTGTTTTTGTTTCTTATTCGATCGAGAAATCTGAGAATGTGAAAATAGAATTGTTTGATTTAACAGGAAGAAAAGTGTCTGATATTTTGGATAAGAAAGAAAGCGATGGCAATCACCTTGAATTGGTGAACCTTGCAGAAAAGAATTTGCCAGGCGGAATTTATTTTATAAAAATATCTTCAGGCAGCCAAAGTGTAAGTAAGAAACTTATCTTAATGAAGTAATTCCAATCGCATTGCTGATATTGTTTTATTGTTGTATTGTTTTTTTTACAGGTCAGATGTTTTGGCAATAAAACAATATAATCATAGAGCAATTATTTCTTTCCCACCATCCGCTTATCAATCTTATACATCAGGAAGGAGGAACCAATGCCGATGAGCGCACCTACGAGCACATCGCTCGGGTAATGAACTCCAAGTTCCATTCTTGAATAGCCCACCGCGCTTGCCCACAAAAAAGAAGGAGCAATCACATACCATTTAGGATACATCAGCGAAAGAGAAGTGGCTGTGGCGAATGCAGAGGAGGTGTGCCCAGATGGAAACGAAGGACTTCCTGCCTTGCTTTTCTTGGTAATTAAATCAGGATAAGTTACAAACGGGCGTTTGCGGTTGAAAGAATATTTCATTCCGACAGTGATTATTCCCGAAGCAACCAGAGAAGCGCCCATTACATAAGAGTTTCTTTTCGAGATGCTGTCATGATTGAATACGCCAACTAGAAAAAGAGTTGCAGGTGTGACAATGCTCACAGGTGTCATGCTCTGTGAAAAAATCTTATTTGTATTGTCCCAGCAAGCAGTGTTATTTGAATTGATGGAGTGGAGAAGGTTGATGTCAGCGTTTTGTGAAAAGGAAAAAGATGAAATAAAGAGAAAAGATAAAATGAAAATGGAGGTTGTTTTCATTGAAGTTTATACCTCTATCTTATTCTTAAACTTCTTCTCTGCAGATTTTTTCTCAGCCATCATGCTAATAAAATCATCAAACAAATAGCGGGAGTCATGCGGACCTGCAGAAGCTTCGGGGTGGTATTGCACGCAAAACACGGGCTTGTGTTTCATGCGCAGCCCTTCAATGGTGTTATCGTTTAAATTGAAGTGGGTGATTTCAATCTCCTTGTTTTTCTTTGCTTCCTTGTCATCCACTGCAAAACCGTGGTTTTGGGAAGTGATTTCATCTTTGCCTGTGATAAGATTTTTTACCGGATGATTAATTCCCCTGTGTCCGTTAAACATCTTGTAAGTTTTTATTCCGTTTGTCTGTGCGATGATCTGGTGCCCCAAACAAATTCCGAACATAGGGATATTGCTTTCAATTAATTCGCTTACGGTGTCAACCACATTCGGCATGGCGGCAGGATCGCCCGGTCCGTTAGAGATGAACAATCCATCGGGTTTTGATTTTAATATCTCCATTGCTTTTGTTCCCATAGGGAAAACCTGCACATAGCAATCACGTTCGTTCAAGCAACGGAGAATATTTTTCTTCACGCCAAGGTCGAGCGCTGCCACTTTGTATTTGGCGTTTTGATTTCCGATTGCGTATGGCTTCTTGGTAGAAACTTTTGATGAAAGTTCTAATCCTTCCATTGAAGGCACTTTATCCAATATTTTTTTCAGTTCCTTAATGTCGGTTATCTCTGATGATATAACCGCGTTCATCGCTCCCTTGCTTCGTATGTATCTCACAATCGCGCGGGTGTCAACATCCGAAATAGCAACTACATGTTGTTCTTCAAAATAATCCTGTATGGATTCAATGGCGTCTTTGCGCGAATACATTACATTAAAATTTTTACATATGAGTCCGCTGATCTTTACGTTTTCAGATTCCACTTCGCTTGCGCTGATTCCGTAATTACCTATGTGCACATGTGTAGTAACCAATAATTGTCCGAAGTAGGAGGGATCAGTAAAAATTTCCTGATAGCCGGTCATGCCCGTGTTGAAGCAGAGTTCACCGGTAGCAGTTCCGGTCTTCCCTGCAGCATTTCCGTGAAACACTTTTCCGTCTTGAAGCAGAAGAATGGCGGGTTTTTTTGTTTTGTATTTCATATTGTTGTTGGTCTGGATTTTAAATCCAGACGAGCCCATAAAAAAAGGATGAAGCAAATTTACTTCATCCTTATTTATATCAGGAAAGTTTTAATAAAAAATTATTCACTTTTCTGTTCTTCTGTGTTAGTTGTGTCGGTTGATTCTGAAGCAGTGTTCTCTGCCGCAGGCACTTCTTCCTTTTTCTTTCCGGCACGGCTTCTGCGTGTTTTCTTTGCAGGAACTGCTTTTACACTTGCTGCCTTGAGCATGTTTTCGTTAAAGTCAACGAGTTCAATCAGGCACATGCTGGCATTATCTCCTGTACGGAATTCTGTTTTTAGAATGCGTGTGTATCCTCCATGGCGTTCTCCCACCTTTGGAGCGACATCGCGGAAGAGTGCAATCACCGCTTCTTTGTTTTGCAATTTACGAAATACCATTCTGCGTGCATGGGTAGTATCGCTTTTTGCACGCGTGATGATGGGCTCAAAATATTTCTTGAGCGCTTTTGCTTTCGCCAGCGTAGTATTGATGCGCTTGTGCGTAATCAGCGCAGTCGCCATATTCGACAGCAGAGCATGCCTGTGCTGCGATTTTCGCGAAAGGTGATTTATTTTTTTTCCGTGTCTCATTTTCGGTTTACAGTTTACGGTTTTTGGTTTACGGTTTAACAGCCACTAACCATAGACTGTAGACCGTAGACCGGAAACCTGTTATTAGTTTAATGCTCCCCTTTCTTTCATGAATCCGTATTTGGCAACGTCCATTCCGAAGTTAAGTCCTTTGTTAGCTACCAATTCTTCCAGTTCGGCAAGAGATTTTTTTCCGAAGTTGCGAAATTTCAAAAGATCCATTTTGTTATAAGAAACAAGATCAGCAAGCGTTTCAACGTCTGCTGCTTTCAGGCAGTTGAGCGCGCGAACAGACAAATCCATATCAACCAGTTTTGTTTTCAAAAGCTGACGGATGTGAAGTGCGTGTTCGTCAAAGTCCTGCTCTTTGGCTTTATCTTCCGTATCAAGAGTTATTTTCTCATCTGAGAAGAGCATGAAGTGGTGGATTAGAATCTTAGCCGCTTCTTTCAAGGCTTCTTTCGGATGAATGCTTCCATCACTCTTTATATCCAGAATAAGTTTTTCATAATCGGTTTTCTGTTCAACGCGAAAATTCTCAATCGTATATTTTACATGGCGGATAGGAGTGAAGATGGCATCAATCGGAATGTATCCGACAGGTGCGTTCAGCGGCTTGTTTTCTTCTGCAGGAACATATCCGCGCCCTTTGTCAATGGTGATTTCAATTTTCGCTTTCACATTGCTTTCCATCGTGCAGATAACGAGATCTGGATTCAGAACCTGAAAAGCTGAAGTTCCTTTTGCGATATCGCCAGCGGTGAATTCATCTTTTCCATTGAGGGAGATGGTTACTTTTTCTGTGTCAACTCCTTCAATTTGTTTTTTGAAACGAACCTGTTTCAGGTTAAGAACGATTTCAGTTACATCTTCCACAATTCCTTTGATGGTGGAAAATTCGTGATCAACTCCTTCGATGCGGATGCCTGTAATGGCATGTCCTTCCAAAGAAGAGAGAAGAATTCTGCGGAGCGTGTTGCCCACCGTGACTCCGTAGCCCGGCTCAAGCGGACGAAATTCAAACTGACCTTCTGTGTCTGTTGAGTGAATCATGATCACTTTATCGGGTTTCTGAAATGTTAAGATTGCCATAGTTATATAGATTTAGTTTGTTCTTGTTTATGATTACTTGGAATACAATTCCACAATTAATTGTTCTTTGATATTTTCAGGAATCTGCGACCGTTCGGGCAGTGCCATAAATTTCCCCTGCATTGTATTTCGGTCAAATTCCAGCCACTGGAATTTTGTATTTCCACTTGACAAAGAATTTCTTATCGGGTCCATATCTTTAGAGCGCTCGCGCACTCCAATCATATCGCCTGGTTTCACCGTATAGGAAGGAATGTTAACAACATTCCCGTTGACAGTGATATGCTTATGAGAAACAAACTGTCGCCCAGCCCTGCGGGTAGGAGCAATGCCCATTCTGTAAACAATATTGTCGAGCCGGGATTCAAGAAGCTGCAAAAGCACTTCTCCTGTTACACCCTTTGCGCGTGCTGCGCGGATGAATGTGTTTTCAAACTGACGCTCCATCACACCATAGGTGTATTTTGCTTTTTGCTTTTCAGCCAGCTGAACAGAATACTCCGACTTCTTGGTTCTTTTTTTTGTCATGCCGTGCATGCCCGGAGGATACGCTTTTTTCTCAAGTGTTTTTCCATTTCCGCCAAGAATCGGTTCTAAGAATTTTCTGTTGATTCTTTGTTTTGGTCCTGTGTAACGTGCCATCTTTTGAAATTATAAATTATGAATTGTAAATTTTATACTCTGCGTTTTTTAGGAGGACGACAGCCATTGTGTGGAATAGGAGTAATGTCAATGATTTCTGTAACCTCAATTTTATTTGTGTGCAATGCGCGTATAGCGCTTTCTCTTCCACCACCCGGTCCGTTCACATACACTTTTACCTTTCTGAGCCCTGCTTCGTAAGCAACGCGTGCAGCGTCAGAGGATGCTACCTGTCCTGCATACGGAGTATTTTTCTTTGAACCGCGGAATCCCATCTTGCCTGCAGACGACCATGCAACTGTTTGTCCTCTGAGGTTTGTCAGTGTAATAATTATGTTATTGAAAGTTGCATTGATATGCGCTTCACCGATAGCGTCAACTTTTACGGTTCTCTTTTTCGCTTTAACCGGTTTGCCGGTAGCTTCTGCGCTACCTTGTGCTTTGTCCTGTTGTGGTTTTTTTTCTTCAGCCATGTTTTTTTAGTTTGGAGTAGGGGAGTCTGGAGTTCGGAGTGTATTTCTACGAACTCCCTGCTCCTAACTCCTGACTTATTTTTTATCCTTTAGAAGGAGCCATTTTCTTGTTTGCAATTGTTTTACGTCTTCCTTTTCTTGTACGTGCATTGGAACGTGTGCGCTGTCCGCGAACAGGAGCGCCAGAACGGTGGCGCATTCCTCTGTAAGTTCCGATATCAATCAAACGCTTTATGTTTAATTGCGTTTCTGAACGAAGTGAGCCTTCCACTTTGAATTTATCTGTAATGATGCTGCGGATTTTGTTGAGGTCTGAATCGTTCCAGTCCTGAACTTTTTTGTTCTTATCCACGCCAGCTTCTTTCAAAATTCTGTTTGCAGAACTTCTGCCAATACCATAAATATAGGTAAGGCCAATTTCACCGCGTTTGTTTTTTGGAAGGTCAATTCCTGATATACGTGCCATGTGTTTAAATGGTTAATGGTTGATGGTTGATGGTTGATGTATTGCCATTAGACATTAGCCATCTTACATTAACCATTGTTGTTTTATTTATCCTTGTCGTTGTTTGTGTTTCGGATTTTTTTTATTGATGACATACAGTTTGCCTTTTCTGCGGACAATCTTGTCGTCAACGCCTCTTTTTTTGATGGATGTTCTGATTCTCATAGTATTATTTATATCTAAAAGTTATTCTTCCTTTTGTTAAATCATAGGGCGACATTTCCAGTTTTACTTTATCTCCGGGAAGAAGCTTGATGTAGTGCATCCGCATCTTGCCGGAAATATGCGCAGTGATGATGTGTCCGTTTTCCAGTTTAACACGAAACATGGCATTTGAAAGCGCTTCTGTAATGGTTCCATCCTGTTCAATCAACGACTGCTTTGCCATATTTTCTTTATACTGCTTCTGTTTTTAGTTTTACTTCTTGTTTTATATATTCAAAAGTTGTCAATAATTCTGCATTGTTTTTTCTTACTGCAATCGTATGTTCAAAGTGTACGGATGGTTTTCTGTCAATGGTTGATACTGTCCATCCATCCCTCTCAGTTTTCACATCTCGCTTTCCTAAATTTATCATCGGCTCAATTGCTAACACTAATCCTTCTTCCATTTTCACTCCGCTTCCGCGTTTTCCGTAGTTCGGAACTTCTGGCGCTTCATGCAAACTTCTTCCGATTCCGTGCCCTACTAATTCCCGAACAATTCCATATCCATACTTGCTTACGTGTTCTTCCACTGCGCTGCTGATGTCTCCGATTCTTTTTCCTGCCACAGCGTTTTCGATTCCTTTGTACAGAGATTCTTTCGTTACTATCATCAGTTGCTTTGCTTCTTCGCTGATTTCTCCTACATAAAAAGTGTAAGCCGAATCTCCGTAGAATCCATTTTTAAGAACTCCGCAATCTACCGATACTATATCACCATTTTTAAGAACGTAACTGCCCGGCATTCCATGAACCACTTGTTCGTTTACCGAAACGCAAAGCGTATAATCAAAAACCAATCGTTCCTTTCTGTAACCTTTGAACGCTGGCGCTGCGCCATTATCTCTTATGAACGTTTCCGCAATCTTATCTAACTCAATCGTGCTTATTCCTTCTTTTATATTCTTCTCAACTTCTGCAATCGTTCTCGAAACCAACAAACAACTTTCGCGAATCAATTCTATTTCCTCATCAGTCTTTAAATATATCTTTCCCATTACGCAGTCGCCATACTCATTGAAGTTCTTCCTTTTATTCTTCCCGACTTCATCAATCCATCATAGTGGCGCATCAATAAATGACTTTCAATCTGCTGAAGCGTATCCAGCATAACACCCACCATAATCAAAAGCGATGTTCCTCCGAAAAAGCGTGCAAACATATCAGATACGCCAAAAGTTTGTCTTGATACTGCAGGCATAATGGCCACTAAAGCAAGAAAGATAGAGCCGGGCAAAGTGATTTTTGACATTACATCATCAATAAAACTCGCAGTTTGTTTTCCCGGTTTCACTCCGGGAATAAATCCACCGTTGCGTTTCATGTCATCCGCCATTTGAGTTGGATTTACCATGATTGCAGTATAGAAATAAGTAAATACTATTATGAGTAATGCAAAAATTAAATTGTAAGTAAAGCCATTATGATTGGAAAGTGTACCAATCACTCCGCTGAGTTTGTCAGATGCTGCGAATCCTGCAATAGTAATTGGAATGAACATGATTGCCTGTGCAAAGATGATTGGCATAACACCTGCAGCATTTACTTTTAACGGGATATATTGGCGAACTCCGCCATATTGCCGGTTGCCAACAATTTTTTTTGCGAACTGTACCGGAATCTTTCTGGTTCCCTGAACGAGGAGAATACATCCTATAATAATGAAGAGTAAGAATACGATTTCAAGAAGCATCATAATGAGTCCGCCACCTTTTGCTTCCATACGCGAAGCAAATTCAGAAACAAATGCAAAAGGGAGGTCGGCAAGAATTCCAACCATGATAATCAGGGAAATTCCGTTTCCAAGTCCGCGGTCTGTAATTCTTTCTCCGAGCCACATTACGAAAATAGTTCCGGCAATAAGAATGATCACAGAAGTTATCCACCATAATTGATTTGGATTTGCAACTACACCCGCGTAACTTGTTAATTGTGAAGAAAGATATCCCGGTGCCTGAAGTGCAGTAATGATTACTGTGAGGAAGCGGGTATATTGGTTCATTTTTCTTCTTCCGCTTTCACCTTCTTTCTGCATGCGCTGGAAGTACGGAAATGCCATGCCCAATAATTGCACAACGATGGATGCAGAAATATAAGGCATTATACCGAGTGCGAAAACAGAAGCGCGTGCAAAAGCACCGCCCGCAAACATGTTTATTAGTCCAGCCAGCCCTTCTGCGCTGCCTTTTGAATGAAGTGCTGCCGCATTCACGCCAGGAAGCATCACGTAAGAACCCAATCTGTATATCAGAATGAATCCGAGCGTATAGAAGATCCGTGAGCGCAAATCTTCAATTGCGAAAATATTTTTTATGGTCTGTATCAGATTCCTCATAGAAAAAGAGCCCCTCCTACCTGCCCGTCCGGCAGGCGGGAATCCTCCCCGTTAGGGAGAACTTGCTGGACTTTATTTTTTGTTTTCTGTTTCATTTTACTTTTTCCCTCCCTTATGGGGTGGGCAGGGTGGGGCTTTTATGCCTTCACCACTTCTATTTTACCACCTTTTGCTTCTATTGCTGATTTTGCCGCTGCAGAGAAAGCATGCGCTTTCACATCTACTTTTGATTTCAGTTCTCCGGTGCCTAGAATTTTCACGCGCTGGCTTTTTGAAACCAATCCGTTAGTAATATATGTTTGAATGTCGAACGAACTTACTTTCTTTTCATCAACTAAACGCTGAAGTGTATGAAGATTAACTCCGTGAAACTCTCTTCGGAAAAGATTAGTGAAACCAAACTTAGCCAAACGCCTTTGCAAAGGCATCTGCCCTCCTTCGTGACCGCGTCTCATATTGTAGCCGCTATCCGACTGCTGACCTTTATGACCTTTTGTAGAAGTTCCGCCTTTACCTGAACCTTGTCCGCGCCCTTTACGCTTAACATTTGCTTTTACAGAGCCTCTTGCCGGTTTTAAATTATGTAGTTCCATTTTCTTTTTATTTTGGATGCAAACGGATTTTTAACAGCCGATGCATACGGATTTCATCCGTTTGAATTTTGTTTTTTTTTATCCGTTTGAATCTGCATTTTGTTTAGCCTTCAAAAACTTTTTTAAGTGACACACCGCGGTTTTGTGCAACAGTGATAGGGTCTCTCATTTTTAAAAGAGCATCCATAGTTGCTTTCACCACATTGTGAGGATTTGATGAGCCCTGTGATTTTGCAAGCACGTCTGTAATGCCCGCGCTCTCAAGCACAGCGCGCATGGCACCACCTGCAATAACTCCTGTTCCGTGAGAAGCGGGTTTGAGAAATACTCTTGATCCGCCATACTTTCCATATTGAAGATGTGGAACAGTTCCTTTGATGATCGGAACTTTCAATAAATTTTTCTTTGCGTCATCAACCCCTTTTGAAATTGAATCAGTCACCTCGCGGGATTTGCCAAGACCATAACCTACAACACCTTTACCGTTTCCAACAACAACAATTGCTGAGAAAGAAAATGTGCGTCCTCCCTTTGTGGTTTTTACAACGCGGTTGATGGCAACGAGACGATCTTTTAATTCTATCTCGCTTGACTTAACCCGTTTTACGTTTTCTTTTGACATTGTTTTTAGTTTGTCGTTTGTCGTTTGTTATTCAACCACGAACAACAAACAACGAACATTATTTTTAGAATTTCAATCCTGCTTCGCGTGCGCCTTCAGCCACCGCTTTAACTCGTCCATGATAGAGATAGCCGTTTCTGTCAAACACCACTTCCTGAATTCCTTTTCCTACAGCCCATTTTGCAATCGCTGCGCCAACAGATTTTGCTTTATCGGATTTCGAACCTTTCACACGCGCATCATTTTTTCCTATAGAGGAAACAGTAGTGATTGTTTTTCCGGTAGAATCATCCACGAGCTGAGCATATGTTTCGTTGTTGCTGCGGAATACAGTGAGGCGAGGGCGAGAGCTAGTGCCGCTCAGCCTGCTGCGGATTCTTTTTTTGATTTTTGCTCTTCTGATCTCTCTTGATCTCATGATAATTTCAGTTTAACCCGTTGGATATTATCCTACGGGTTTTAATTATTATTTTGCTGCAGTTGCAGCTGTTTTTCCTGCTTTCTTTCTTAATTGCTCACCTGTGAACTTGATACCTTTTCCTTTGTATGGTTCAGGCGCGCGGATAGAACGAATCTTTGCTGCCACCTGCCCGAGCAATTGTTTGTCTGCAGATTGAAGAAAGATAGTAGGGTTGCTTCCTTTTTCAGTTTTTGTTTCCAGTTTTATTTCTTTCGGAAGTTCAAGAACCACATGGTGAGAAAATCCTACCACGAGATCCAGTTGTTGTCCTTTATGAGCAGCTTTGAAACCAACGCCCACTACTTCCTGCTGAAGTTTATATCCTTCACTGGTGCCTTTTATCATGTTCGCAATAAGCGAGCGATACATTCCATGCAGTGCTTTGTGGCGTTTCTGCTCAGTAGGGCGTTCAAGAACAACGAGGTTGTCCTTAATTTTTACAGTGATATCCGGATCCACTGCCTGAGTGAGTTCACCTGTTTTTCCTTTCACCGTAACAGAGCTTTTATTTACTGTTACAGTAACTCCCTGAGGGATGGTGATGGGTTGTTTTCCTATTCGTGACATTTTCTAAAAAATTATTTTATTAATACACGTAACAAATTACTTCTCCTCCAACATTTATTTTCTTTGCTTCTTTATCCGTCATAACACCTTTTGAAGTAGAGATGATGGCGATTCCAAGACCACTCAATACACGGGGCATATCTTCCACAGAAGAATATTTTCTCAAACCGGGTCTGCTTGCACGCTGAATCTTGCGGATGGCAGATTGCTTAGTTGAGGGATGATACTTGAGTGCAATTTTTATTTTATCCTGTACGGGATTTTCTTCGATTTTATAGTCAAGAATGTATCCTTTCTCTTTCAGAATTTTTGTGATTTCCTTCTTCAGTCCAGAAGACGGAACCTCAACAATTCTATGATTCGCTTTGATTGCGTTTCTTACCAGCGTTAGATAATTTCCTATTGTGTCCATCTTTTAATTAATAATTATTATTTTATTTTTTTTACCAACTTGATTTTGTTACACCAGGGATTTTTCCATTGAGAGCCCAGTCTCTGAAAACAAGTCGTGAAACTCCGAATTGACGGGAGTAAGCGCGTGCTCTTCCTGACACCTGGCATCTGTTTCGCAATCTTACTTTTGAAGAGTTCCGGGGAAGTTTGCTAAGTGCAATGTAGTCGCCTGCTTTTTTAAGAGCTGCACGCTTGGCGGCATACTTATCTACCAGCGCTTCGCGTTTTCTTTGTCTTGCTTTAATGCATTCTTTAGCCATGAGGTATGTTATTAAATATCTTTTTTAGTTTCTTTTTTAGGAGCATCTTTCTTAGCCACTGTTCCGAAAATTGTTTCTTTCTTGCTTCCTTTTTTTATCTCATCTTCTTCTTTTTTGAACGGAACTCCAAACTCTCTTAACAAAGACATCGCTTCGGAATTATTTCTTGCTGATGTTACGAAAGTGATATCCATTCCACGAACTTTATTTACTTTATCAATATCGATCTCAGGAAAAATAATTTGCTCTGTGATGCCGAGTGTATAATTTCCTCTTCCGTCAAAACCATTTTTGCTGATGCCTTTAAAATCGCGGATTCGGGGCAGGGCGGTGGAAATGAACCGATCAAGAAATTCATACATATTATTTGAACGCAAAGTAACTTTTACGCCAATAGCAACTCCTTTTCTCACTTTGAAATTTGAAATATCTTTCTTTGAAAGAGTTGCGACTGGTTTTTGTCCAGTGATAGTAGCCATCTCGCTCAATGCGCTATCCATTATTTTTCTGTCAGCAACCGCGTCACCAACTCCCTGGTTGATGGAGATTTTTTTCAGGAGGGGAGCGCGCATCGGGCTCTTGAAATTGAACTCTTTTTGAAGAGCAGGAACAATTTCTTTATTGTATTTTTCTTTCAGGCGAGGAATATAATTTTTCGGAACGGATAGGGGACCAGAAACTTTTTCTGCCTGTTCGCCTTTAACCACCTGTTTTTTCTTTGATTCTTGCTTTGCCATTTTATGAATGCTTACTGTTTAACATTTTTAATTGTTTCGTCAGATTTTTTTGAATAGCGAACCAGTTTGCCTGTTGCTTCATCAATTCTTCTTCCGACTCTTGTAGTGTTTCCTTTGGCATCAACAAGCATCAGGTTTGAAATATGAACGGAAGCTTCCTGATGAATGATACCGCCTTTTGTGTTTTTAGCAGTTGGGCGTGTATGCTTGGTCGCCATATTGATTCCTTCAACCAGCGCACGGAAAGTTTCCCTGTCAACCGATAGAACTCTTCCTTGTTTGCCTTTATCGTCACCAGAAATCACTTTCACAGTGTCGCCTTTTTTTATTTTGAACTTTATCATTGTCTGACTTTTTACTTTATTCTTATTGCTATCTGATTCTTACAATACTTCAGGAGCTAATGAAACTATTTTCATGAACTGTTTGTCGCGAAGTTCTCTGGCAACAGGACCAAAGATGCGTGTACCTTTCAGTTCGTCCACTTCGTTGAGCAGAACGGCTGCATTATCATCAAAGCGGATGTAAGAACCATCAGCTCTGCGGATTTCTTTTTTCGTGCGGACAATCACTGCCTTTGAAATAGAATGTTCTTTCACTCCGCCAGCGGGCAATGCTTTTTTTACAGCCACAACAATTTTATCTCCAACGGATGCACCGCTCTTGCGTGTGCTTCCGAGAACGCGGATACAGAGAACTTCTTTCGCTCCACTGTTGTCTGCACATATTAATCTTGATTCCTGTCGTATCATAACTATTTGTATTAATTTTTTTTATTTCGCTTTTTCAACAATTTCAACCAACCTCCAGCATTTGTTTTTGCTAAGAGGGCGTGTTTCAACAATGCGAACTGAATCACCTATGTTCGCTTCATTTTTTTCATCGTGCGCCATGAACTTGCTTGTGCGCTTGATAAACTTTCCGTATTTAGGATGCTTGATTTGACGTTCAACAGAAACAACAATTGACTTTGCCATTTTGTTGCTCGTTACGAGCCCTACTTTTTCTTTTCTGCGTGTTCTTGTTAATTCCATCTGAATAATTATTTTTTAGTTTCTGCTAATTCTCTTTTGCGAAGTTCAGTCATCATGCGGGCAACAGTTTTTCTTGAATGCGTAATGCGCGCAGGACTTTCTACAGGAGAAATGGTGTGCGTGAACTTCATTTTATCCAATGATGCAACTTCTTCCTTCAGTTTTTCCTCAAGGTCATTGGTTGAGAGTTGTGATAAATCTGCTTTTTTCATTTTTCTACTTATTAATGCTTTCTAAAAAATCATTTCTGACCATAAACTTTGAAATGCATGGAAGTTTGTCTCCAGCTAGCTTCATCGCTTCTTTTGCTGTTTCCAAGCTTGTTCCTTCCGTTTCAAACATTACTCTTCCCGCTTTTACCACCGCCACCCAGTATTCAGGATTTCCTTTTCCTTTTCCCATACGAACCTCTGCAGGTTTTTTGGTGATGGGTTTATCAGGGAAAATTCTGATCCACACTTTTGCTTCTCTTCCAATGTGTCGGGTAAGTGCAACGCGGGCTGCTTCAATCTGGCGGGCAGTTATCCAAGCTGTTTCAACTGACTTAAGTCCGAAAGAACCGAATGCCAGAGTAGTTCCTCTACGTGCGTTTCCGCTCGGAACCATCTTATGCATTTTTCTGAATTTTGTTTTCTTTGGTTGTAGCATATTAATTCAAGTATTATGTATCGAGTATTTAAGTATTAAATATGTTTTTGTTTTCTAATTGTACTTATTACTTAATACTTTGTACTCTGTATTTTTTATCTTCTGTTATCTCTGTGCCCGCCTCTGTCTCCGCGGTCATTTCTGTCTCTGTCTTTGCGTTTTCCTTTTTTCTTGTCGCGGCTGTCAGTGATGTTAGGGGAGAGGTCGCGTTTTCCGAAAACTTCTCCTCTGCATATCCAAACCTTGATTCCGATTCTTCCCATGGAAGTATGCGCTTCAGCAATTGCAAAATCAATATCAGCCCGAAAGGTGTGAAGAGGAGTTCTTCCTTCTTTGAAGGCTTCACTGCGTGCAATTTCCACTCCGCCTAAACGGCCGCCTGCGCGAACTTTAATTCCTTCAGCTCCCATTCTCATGGCAGAAGCAATCGCCATTTTGATGCAGCGCTTGTGAGAAATTCTCGCTTCAATCTGGCGGGCGATTCCATCGGCAACAATGCGTGCGTCTACTTCAGGCCGTTTTACTTCAAAAATATTTATCTGAATATCTTTTCCGGTAATCTTTTTTAATTCTTCTTTCAACTTGTCAACTTCTGAACCGCCTTTTCCAATTATAATTCCAGGACGCGCAGTATGAATAGTCACTGTTACGATTTTCTGCGTGCGCTCAATCACAATGCGTGACATGCTGCTCTTTGGTAAACGAGCTTTCAGATAGTTGCGAATGCGTTCGTCTTCAATAAGTTTTTCGGCATAATGATTTCCGCCAAACCATGCTGAGTCCCATCCGCGGATGATTCCGAGGCGATTACCAATTGGATTTGCTTTTTGTCCCATTCTTTTTTTTGATTACACCGATGTAAAAAAGATTACACCGATTTTCTTTTTTTTTATTCTTGTGTTTCTTTTATTGTATCTAATATTACTGTTACGTGATTGGAACGCTTGCGGATTCTGTATGCGCGACCTTGTGGGGCAGGGCGGAAGCGTTTAAGCATTTGTCCGCTGTCTACTCTAATCTCTTTTACAAAGAGTGTGCTGTCTTCTGCGCGCAAACCTGTTTTTGCTTCGTAGTTTTTTACTGCTGAAACTACTAGCTTTGAAAGCGGAAGTGATGCATGCTGTGTGTGAAAGCGCAATACATTCAGTGCATTTTCAACCGGCTGGTTGCGAATTAAATCAGCAAGAAGGCGCATCTTGCGGGGCGAAGTAGGATAATTATTCAACTTTGCAAAGTAAGTTGTCTTGTTTGCTTCTTTTCTTGCTTCTGCCATTTCTCTTTTACGAACTCCCATGATATTTTTATTTCGATTACACAGATTTTAGAAATAGATTACACCGATGTTTTATCTGTGTAATCTTTGGTTTTTAGAATCGGTGTAATCATTTTTGTTATTTAATTTATTATTTTGCTTCTGGCGCTTGTGTTGCTGCAGGAGCAGGAACATTTGCTTCTGCTTTTACGTGACCGGTATGTCCGCGGTAAGTTCTCGTTGGCGAAAATTCCCCCAGGCGATGCCCCACCATATTTTCTGTTACATAAACAGGAATGAACTTGTTTCCGTTATGAACGGCAAAAGTCAATCCAACAAACTCAGGAGTAATCATTGACCTGCGGGACCATGTTTTGACTATATATTTCTTTTTTCCGCCAATGATTTCCTGAACTCTTTTGTTGAGTTTGAAATCAATGAAGAATCCTTTTTTTAAACTTCGAGCCATCTTTTTTAGATTACACCGATGTATTTTAGATTACACCGATTTTTTTTTTTTGTTTCTATTTTCTTTTTTTGCTTTTTGTATTTTTTGCCTATTGGCTACTGCCTACTGCCAATTTTTATTTCGAGCCATATCCTTTAGTTCTTCTTTCTACTATATATCTGTTAGAGCGTTTTGTTCTCTTTCTTGTTTTTAGTCCTTTAGATAATTGTCCGTTTCGAGAGCGGGGATGCCCGCCTGAAGCTCTTCCTTCGCCACCGCCCATCGGGTGATCAACAGGGTTCATTGCAACAGGTCGGTTGCGTGATCTGCGTCCGAACCAGCGGATGCGCCCGGCTTTTCCGTGTACCTCTTGATTGTGGTCTGCGTTTGAAACTGAACCAACGGTTGCCATGCAAGTTGCAAGTACCATGCGTGTTTCTCCTGATGGCATTTTTAATATTACAAACTTTGCTTCTTTAGCAGTAAGTTGTGCGTAAGTGCCTGCGCTGCGAATAAATTTTCCTCCTTGTCCGGGATTCAATTCTATATTATGTACAATTGTTCCGAGTGGAATGGCTGAAAGAGGCATTGCGTTTCCAAGATTGGGCGCTACATTTTTTCCTGACACAACTGTTTGACCCACTTGTAATCCTTGCGGAGCGAGGATGTATCTTTTTTCTCCGTCATTATATTGAAGAAGTGCGATGCGCCCGGTGCGCATCGGGTCATACTCAATTGATTTTACAACGGCTGGAATATCCTGCTTGTCTCTTTTGAAATCAATCACGCGGAAACGTCTTTTATGTCCGCCTCCGAGATAGCGCATAGTCATTTTACCTGTGTGGTTTCTGCCACCGCTTCTTTTGCTTGAACGAAGCAATGACTTTTCAGGAACATACGAGGTGATGTCGCTGTTATCGTTTGCTACTTTATGTCGTTGACCTGGTGTGATAGGTCTGAATCTTCTTACTCCCATTTTTCTAATTTGATAATTTGAAGATTAGCTAATTTGAAAATTAAAATCCATAGATGTTTGTTTCATTTTCAAATTTTCAAATTGACTCATTTTCAAATTGGTTTATATATTTCCGTAAAAATCTATTGTGTCTCCTTTTTTTAATGTTACAATTGCTTTCTTTGCTTTCTTCACTAAACCATTCATTATTTTTGTTGCTGTGTATCTGGTTTTTATTTTGCCGATGTAATTCATCGTATTCACTTCTTCAACAGTAACTGCGTATGCTTTTTCTATAGCTTTTTTGATTTCTACTTTGTTGGCGGTTTTCTCCACCACAAATGCGTAGCGCCCTTTGCCTCCGTTGTTCTTTCCGGCAGCATCGCCCTTGGCGGCATACTTTTCGGTGATGATTGGTTTTAGGTAGATGCTCATTCTGTATTGATTATTAATGATTGATTGTTCAATATTACTTCTCTTTTGTTGATGATTTCTTCTTTATTGTTTTTGTTTTCTTTACTGTTGATTTTGCCTTCGCTTTCACTTTCGGCTTCGCTTCTGCAGTTTCATCATCAAGCAAGATAGTTTCAATAGTCTTTAGCGAGCCTTCGGATAAGAGAAGGATATTTGCATTAATAATATCATACGTGCTCAGCGAATTTGCTGAAGTAACTTTTGCTGATTGAATGTTTCTTGCAGAAAGATTGATGTTCTTGTCATCATTGCCAACAACCAGCAAGGTTTTTTTTCCGTTCATTTCCAGATTGCTCAAAAGTTCAGCATAATTTTTTGTCTTTGGATTCTCAAAAGAAAAATCTTCAAGCACGGTGATGGAATTATTTTTCGCTTTATGAGAAAGCGCGCTCATGCGGGCAAGTTGCTTTACTTTCTTGTTCAGTTTGAAATGATAATCTCTTGGCTCGGGACCGAAAATACGCCCACCGCCACGGAAGATTGGACTCTTGATATCGCCCTTACGTGAACCACCCGTTCCTTTTTGCTTGTGGAGTTTGCGCGTGCTTCCGTGAATTTCATTTCTCGTTTTTGCTTTGTGAGTTCCCTGTCGCTGGTTAGCGAGGAATTGTTTCACGTCAAGATAAATAGCGTGATCGTTGGGTTCAATTCCGAAAATGGAATCGTGCAAAGAAACCTTGCGCTTTGTTTTATCTCCTTTAATATTTACTACAGTGAGTTCCATTTCTTGTTTCGTATTTTTTGTACTATTTCGTTTTTCGATGATTTATTATTTCTGAATCATTACAAAACTTCCGGCAGCTCCGGGCACTGAGCCTTTCACTATCAGAAGGTTTTTATCCTTTATTAATCTTAATACTTCTAAGTTGCGTGCCTTCACGCGGTCACCTCCCATTCTTCCTGCCATGCGCATTCCTTTTAATACGCGTGATGGGAAAGAGGATGCACCGATAGAACCGGGTGAACGCTGGCGATCATGCTGACCGTGACCATTTCCTGCTCCAACCCCGCTGAAGTGGTGGCGTTTCACAACACCCTGAAATCCTTTTCCTTTGGAAGTTCCTACAACGTCAACGTATTCTCCTTCAGTGAAAATGTCGAGCGTGATGGTATCGCCTGCTTTTTTATCTCCTTCAAAATCATGAAACTCGGCAACTGCTTTCTTTGGAGTAGTTCCTGCTTTTTTGAAATGGCCCATCTGAGGAGAAGTGGTATGTTTTTCTTTTCTCTCCGCGAAACCAAGCTGAAGAGAATCATAGCCGTCCTTCTCTTTTGTTTTTACTTGTGTAACCACACAAGGTCCCGCTTCAATGACAGTACATGCAACGTATCTGCCTGAAACGTCAAACATGTTGGTCATTCCTATTTTTTTCCCGAGTAATCCTGCCATTTTTTTTAATTTGATAATTTGAAAAATATGCTAATTTGAAAATTGCGTGTTTTTGTTTTTTATCATTATCAAATTTTCAAATTGGCTAATCTTCAAATTGATTTAATTACACTTTAATTTCTACTTCCACACCGCTGGGTAATTCTAATTTGCTGAGCGCGTCAACAGTTTTTGCGCTTGTGCTGTAAATATCAATCAGGCGCTTGTATGTGCAAAGTTGAAATTGCTCCCTTGCTTTTTTATTCACGTGCGGGGAACGAAGAACTGTATAAATGCGTTTGTTAGTCGGAAGTGGAATGGGTCCGCTTATAACAGCTCCTGTAGACTTTGCTGTCTTAACAATTTTTTCTGCCGACTTATCAACCAGGTGATGGTCGTAGGATTTTAATTTGATTCTAATTCTCTGCTGTGACATATTTGGTTGATTTAAACTTTTTCTGCTGCTTTTTTACCTTTTGCTTTTGCTACTACTTCTTCAGAAATATTTCTTGGTGTTTCCGCGTAATGTGAAAATTCCATAGTAGAAGTTGCACGCCCTGAAGAAAGTGTGCGCAACTGCGTTACGTATCCGAACATTTCTCCGAGCGGAACTTTTGCTTTAATCACCTGCGCATTTGCTTTGCTGTCCATTCCTTCGATGATTCCTCTGCGTCTGTTCAAGTCACCCACCACATCACCCATATATTGTTCAGGAGTGATGACTTCAATTTTCATTATCGGTTCCATCAGAACGGGTTTTGCTTTCGGCAATGCTTCACGGAAAGCGGTGCGCGCGCAAATCTCAAATGAGAGAGCGTCAGAATCCACATCGTGGTAAGAACCGTCTGATAAAACAATTTTCATTGTTTGCATCTGGAATCCTGCAAGAACGCCATTCACCATTGCGGCACGGAATCCTTTTTCTACAGCAGGAATGAACTCGCGCGGAATATTACCGCCCTTCACTTCATTTTCAAATTGCAATCCGCCATTCTTTTCTGTCACTTCAAAGTCAGCATCCACAGGAGAAACTGTAAATTCCATGTCAGCGAATTTACCGCGACCACCTGTTTGTTTTTTATATACTTCACGATGTTCAATCGTTCCGGTAATTGCTTCCTTATAATTAACCTGAGGAGCGCCCTGATTTATCTCCACTTTAAACTCGCGCTTTAAACGGTCAACAATAATTTCGAGGTGAAGTTCACCCATTCCGCTGATGATTGTTTGGTTTGTATCATCATCGGTTTTAACTCTGAATGTTGGATCTTCTTCAGAAAGTTTTGCAAGGGAAGTTCCGAGCTTGTCAAGGTCTGCCTGAGTTTTTGGCTCGATGGCGATACCGATAACAGGTTCAGGAAAATTCATTGCTTCGAGAACGATAGGATGTTTCTCATCGCAAAGTGTGTCGCCTGTTTTAATGTCTTTGAATCCCACCGCAGCGCCAATATCTCCTGCTTCAATAAAAGGAACCTGGTTTTGTTTGTTGGCGTGCATTTGGAAAATACGGGATATGCGCTCTTTCTGTCCTGAGCGAGTGTTCAATACATAAGAACCGGAATCCAATCTGCCTGAATACGCGCGGAAGAATGCCAAACGTCCTACAAAAGGATCGGTTGCAATTTTGAACGCAAGTGCTGTGAAAGGATCTTTCACATCGGGTTTACGTGTAACTTCCTGTTCTGTATCCGGATTTATACCATGAATATTATCTTTATCAAGGGGCGATGGCATGATTGACATCACCAGATCAAGCATTGTTTGAACACCTTTATTTTTGAATGCCGAACCGCAAACCATTGGAATTATTTTTCCTGCAATAGTTGCTTTGCGAAGCGCAGTGAGAACTTCATCTTCAGTTATTGTTGACTGGTCAGCGAAGAATTTTTCCATAATCTTATCATCAAATTCAGAAACTGATTCAAGAAGTTTTTCTCTCCAGTGATATACTTCATCTTTCATATCAGCAGGAATATCCACAACTTTAAAAGTCATTCCTTTATCTTCTTCATTCCACTCGATAGCTCGGTTGTTAATCAAGTCAATTACTCCACGAAAATTTGCTTCTGCTCCAAGAGGCAATTGAAGGGGAACAGCATTTCCACCAAGCATTTCTTTTACCTGCTTGCAAACATTAAGGAAGTCAGCGCCCGCACGGTCCATTTTATTTACGAAACAGATACGCGTTACATTATAATTATTAGCGAGACGCCAGTTGGTTTCAGATTGTGGTTCAACACCATCCACTGCTGAAAACAAGAAAACCAGTCCATCGAGTACACGAAGCGACCGGTTTACCTCCACCGTGAAATCCACGTGGCCGGGAGTATCAATAATGTTTACCTTATATTTATTACCGCGATAGTTCCAAAAACAAGTAGTAGCGGCAGAAGTGATTGTGATTCCGCGTTCCTGCTCTTGAATCATCCAGTCCATTGTAGCTGCTCCGTCATGCACTTCACCGATCTTGTGGTTAACACCAGTATAATACAGTATGCGCTCAGTGCAAGTTGTTTTACCTGCATCAATGTGCGCTGCAATGCCGATGTTCCTTGTATATCTTAAATCGCTCATTTCTTCTTTTCTTACTTGATCTTAAAATGTGAATATGCTTTGTTTGCTTCTGCCATGCGGTGAACGTCTTCTTTCTTTTTCCATGCGGCACCTTCCTGCTTTGCTGCAGCAATAATTTCAGAAGCAAGTCCATTGCTCATTCTGTGTTCTTTTCTTTCTTTAGCATATTGGATCATCCATTTGATGGCAAGAGCAATTTTTCTTTCCGGAAGAACTTCCTGTGGGATTTGGTAGTTTGCACCGCCAATCCTGCGTGATTTAACTTCTACCTGAGGAGTAACATTGCTCAATGCTTTTTTCCATGTTTGTAAACCATCTTCTTTTGTTTTGTCGGCAACAATGTCAATGGTCTCATAAAAGATTCCGTATGCTTTGTTTTTCTTTCCTGAATACATCAGATTATTTACAAAACGGGTAACAAGCGTATCCTGAAATCTGGGGTCAGGAAGTAGGAGGCGTTTTTTTGCTTTGGATTTTCTCATTCTGGTAAATTATTTTGTGGGTTCTGCTGCTGCTTTTACTTTAGGTGCCGGTGCTGGCGCTCCAGCTTTTGGTCTTTTTGCTCCATATTTTGAACGGGACTGGCGCATATTGTCAACACCCGCTGTATCTAATGTTCCGCGAACGATGTGGTAACGTACGCCTGGAAGGTCTTTCACCCTGCCTCCGCGTACCAGCACGATAGAGTGTTCCTGAAGATTATGTCCTTCACCAGGGATGTATGCAATAATTTCATTCCCGTTTGAGAGACGAACCTTCGCAACTTTTCTCAATGCGGAGTTTGGTTTTTTAGGAGTAGTGGTGTACACTTTAATACACACGCCTCTGCGCTGCGGACTGCGGTTCAGCGCTATGGATTTACTCTTGCGCGTAAATTTTTTGCGTCCGTGTCTAATCAGTTGTTGAATTGTAGGCATTTACTTTTTTATTTAACCCGTTGGATATTTTATCCCGCGGGTTGTATCTTTTTTACTTTTTTTTCACCTTTATTTTCGGGTGTAAACAAAATAATCTCTCCTTCCATGAAGAAGTCTTTTTTATGACTGAACTTCAGAAGGGGCGCAAAGGTAAATAAATTTTAATACGAAGAGTGATTTTTTTAAGGTAGGGTGCAAAACACTTTAATTAAACTACCTGCTGTATTTCTTGTTAGAACTTCCAATAAGTCATTTGTTTTAACCCGAATTCTCTTGAAGGGTAGATTTACTTCACCAACTCTTTGATAATATCTTCGGCAGAAACATTTTCTGCTTCGGCTTTGTAGTTGCGAACAATGCGGTGGCGAAGGATGGCGTTGGCAACAGCGCGCACATCTTCAATATCAGGAGAATATTTTCCGTGAATGACTGAATGAGTTTTTGCGCCAAGTATGAGATATTGAGAAGCGCGCGGTCCTGCTCCCCAAGAGAGGTATTGTTTCACCTTTGAAGGAGAATCAGGATTTTCAGGTCGTGTGCTGGAGGCAAGGCGCACAGCATATTGCAGAACATTATCCGTAACAGGCACTCTGCGTATCAAATCCTGAAAATAAAGAATTTCTTCAGCGCTGAGAATTATTTTCAATTCGGGGTTGTAATCGGATGTGGTATTTTTTACCACCGTTATCTCTTCTTCCATCTTGGGATAGGTGAGCCACACGTTGAACATAAAGCGGTCTAACTGCGCTTCGGGCAACGGGTAGGTTCCTTCCTGCTCTATGGGGTTTTGCGTGGCGAGAACAAAAAACGGATTTCCTAATTCATATCTTTTGCCTGCGGTTGTAACGGCACGTTCCTGCATAGCTTCGAGCAATGCGGACTGTGTTTTAGGAGGAGTGCGGTTTATTTCATCGGCAAGAATGATGTTGGCAAAGAGAGGTCCTTTCACAAAACGGAACTGGCGGCTTTCATCCAGTATTTCTGTTCCTATTATATCTGACGGCATTAAATCAGGCGTGAATTGAATCCGGCTGTACTGCAAGCCGAGAACACGGGAGATGGTATTGACCAAAAGTGTTTTAGCCAGACCCGGAACGCCAACCAGCAAACAATGTCCTCTGCTGAGGATGCAAATCAGCACATCTTCAACTACTTCGTTCTGCCCGATAATTATTTTCCCGATCTCGGCAGTAAGGACTTTATATTTGGCACGCAGGGCGTCAACCGCTTCAACATCGTCTTTAAAATTCATAATAGTTATTCAGTTTATCCACTTATTATCAAACTTACAATTTTTATATTCTTCTGAAACGCGAATATAATTAGAAGTTATCTTTTTCTTTATCCATTTGCTTACTTCCTTATCTTTTTTTGCCGCCAGCGCTTCGTCTTGCATGAGTTGGTAATCTTCTTTGAGATTAGCACGATGCGGTTCTGTCCTGCTTTTCACATAGATGATGTGATACGATTGTTTTCCATCATGCGATTGGGTTAATTCTGTAGCAGACAATTCACCTGTTTTAAGTTTGTCGGTAGTGAAAACAAGGTTAGCGTCAATCTGGCTGAGCTGGCTCATTTCAAATTTAGTGCTGCCGGTGTAAGGGTTGCTGATAAGCCCTCCTGTATGCTTGGTATCTTCATCATCAGAAAAGCGCGAGGCGGCTTCTGTGATAGAGATAGAATCTTTCTTCACTAAATCGGCAATACTGTCAAGAAAAGTTTTTGCTTTCAGCAAATCTTCCGGAGCGGGCTGAGGGACAAGAAGAATATGGCGCACATCAATCTCTTCTCCCCTTCGCGCTTCCACCATCAATATGTGATAGCCAAAATCTGTTTCGAATATTTCTGATACTTCTTTCTCTTTCATTCGAAATGCCATGGCATCAAATTCAGGCACAAACGTTCCGCGCTGAACATGGTCATACAACCCGCCTTTGGAAGCAGAGCCGGGGTCTTCAGAATATAATATTGCCGCTGTTGAAAAATCTTTTTTCCCTGCAATGATTTCCTGACGTATTGTTTCCAGTTTTTCTTTAGCGTATTTTTTCAGTTCAGGATTTATTTTTGGCTTTCTCATAATATGCCCTACTTCTATTTCTGCATTGATAAGCGGAATGCTGTCTTTCGGAATAGCATCAAAAAAATCTTTTACTTCAGATGGAGAGACTGTAATTCCATCGGTAACTTTCGCCTGCATTTTCTGAACCAGAAGGACTTCACGTAATTCCTCCCTGAATTCTTCTTTAAATTTCTCTACATTCTTGCCATAAAAATTTTCGAATGCCAGAACAGAGCCGAATTGCTGAATGTAATAACGCAGCCGCCTTTCCAGCTCTTCCTCTACCTGTTCATCGGTAATTTCAACGCTGTCTTTTATCGCTTGTGCAAGAAGAAGTTTTTGATAAAGTAAATCTTCCAGGGCAGAGCATCGGTCAAACTCAACAGAATCAAGTTTTGCCTGCACACGTTTTGATTCAACCTCGCTCTGAAGGATGGGGCTTGAACCTACTATCGCCACTACGCCATCGAGCACCTTGGGCTGTGCAAATGAAATGTAAGATGTAAGATGGCAGATGGCAGATGTGAAAACACAAATGATTAATGACAAATGACAAATGACTAATCTGTGTAATCTTTCTTTCATCGGTGTAATCATTTAATATATTTCAAATGATTTATTTTTTACTCCTTCGTTATAAATATCCTCCCGCATCTTCTTGATAAGTTCCACTTTGCGTTTATTCAGAATGATGCTCCTGATATTTTCTTTTTCAAATGAAAGCGGTGAGGTGCTGTTCTTGGTCATAAATCCTTTTATGTTCACAAAATAGTAGTGTGCTGAATCCTGCGTTTCTATAGTGCGGTTGTTTTGCAAGAATGCTTCCTTGTCATAAAGTTTCATAGGTATTTCTTTCAGCACATCGTCAAACAATAACCATATATTTTCATCTAAATAAAAATTATCGGCATATTGGTAGCAATAACTTGAAAGGGCATCTCTGTCTTTAGCTTCATTTGACTTGTACCATTCTTTAATCTTTTCAACTTTGGGTGCATTCTTGCGGACTTTAACGTAAATCACTTTGATAATATTGTCCTTCAGTTCAAAATTACTTTTATTTTCTTCATAGTATTTTTCAATTTCGTCATCGCTGACAATCGTGTCAAGCTTTTGTTTTACCAGTTCGCTTTCGTATTCATACGTTATAAGTGATTTGCGGTAGTTCTCCACCATCTTGTCAAATTTCTTCAAATCGTCTGTAAGATTTTTTTCTGCCTGTTGAAGCAAGAGTGTTTCATGAATCCAGTTATTGACATAATTACGAACGATTTCAACACTGTCTTTTTGTTCTGCGCTTTTAGAAATTATTTCTTTAAGCTGAGAGGGAAAAAGATAGGCATCGCCAACTTTTGCCAATGGCTTTTCATCTGAGTTAACAGGCAAATTATTACTGCAGGAAAGAAAAAAGATTGCAAAGAACACACTAAAAACGAAGAAGCAATCCCTGATGAGATTGCTTCCTCTTCCCACTTCGCAAACTCGCGGTCTGAGTCGCAATAGTGATAGAAACATTATTGTATCGTATCAAATACTTTTCTGTCAATAGCAACAGGATATTTTTTCTTCAATGAAGAAATCCATTCTTTCTCCAGCCAGGACTGGTATTCGCTTGTTACAAGACCTCTCGCTTCGGTATACGATTTTGGAGTTGGCTTCACAATTTTTCGGATGTTGGCAAATACAACTTTGTTCTTCTCGGTGTTACTTGCCGTAATGCCGGGTGTCCAGTTTGTTTTATCAAGCATTGCGTTATCTCCTTTGAGAAACAATGTTCTGCCATCTACCATCACATTAAATACGGTGTCCTTATTCAACGCAGAAAGAATATCCTTATCTGATTTATTTCCTTTTATCATCTTCTTTACTTTCTCGGCAGTTTTTTCATCCTTGCAGGTATAGATGGACGCATCAAGCCTGTCTTCCCACAGGAAATGTTCCTTGTTCTTTGCATAATATTCTTTTGCACCGGTAGTGTCTTTTATTGCTTTTGACCAAACCTTTTGGTCGGTGAGGTTGAAGAGGAGGATTCCATCGCTGTATTCATTCATCAGCAATTTGAATTCAGGATATTCCTGTTCCAAACGGTTTTCTCTTGTGTTTGAACAAACTTCATCCACAAAGGGCTTGTACAGCGCATCCACCATCCGCTTGGGAGAAATTTTTCCAACCATGCGGTAATTTTTCTCAATGTATTTTGCAAAATCCTGTTGTGTGTATGTTTTGTCTATGATAGTAAACATTGGCTTTGTCAGCGCTTTTGCTTTTTCAGCTTTCCATTGACCCATTGGCAATGTAGAGTCCACTACAGAATAAAAGTCTGTATAATTTTTCGGCATGACTTCTTTAAAGCCATACTGAGTTTTCACTTTCGCTATCATCATTTCTTTCGCCACACTATTGCGGGCATCTTTCTGAATTTTTCCTTTCAGGTCGATTTTCAATGAATCGAACGGAGGAAGTTCGCGGTTGCCGATTCTTTTGATGATGTGCCAGCCAAAACGTGTTTTCACCGGATCAGAAACCAATCCATTATCTTTTATCGCGAATGCCACTTCTTTGAATTCGGGAGGGAAGTTTGAACCTATTGAAAGCCATCCTATGTCTCCGCCTTTCTTAGCAGTTTCCTTATGGTCAGAAACTTTTTTAGCCAGCTCTTCAAAATTTTCTCCCTTCTTAATCAAACCTGAAATGGAATCAATCTTCATTTTCATTTTTACCGAATCATCGCGCGTCATGTTTTTCTTGAAGAGAAACATGAGGTGTTCAAGATGTAATTCTTTATGAGCGCGCTTGTCTGTAACCAGCACCAGGTGATAACCCATTGGGGTGCGGATGGGACCATACACTTCGCCTTGCTTTGCTTTGTAGGCGGCATTTTCATATTCGTAAGGATATCCTTGCGCCATGGAGGTGAAGTAACCTAAATCTCCGCCATTAACTTTTGAGCCGTGATCAGAAACAACTTTCGCCACAGAAGCAAAGTCATGCGCTTTGAGTTTAGACATGTTTTTAAGCGGGCTCAATTTGTTAAAAGCCATCATGGTATCTTTGGGAGGGGAGGTTTTGGAAATCTTAAGAGATGCTTTCACATTAGTTTCATACTTCTTCATGTTTGCCGCATTCATTTTTCCATTGATAAAATCTCTAATAAGGGAAATTCTTGTATACGCATCCATCGTGTCTTCAGGAGTTGGGTCAGCATCCATCTTGACAAGAATGTGGCTGGTGCGAATGTCCCATTTCATTCTGTCATAGGATTCTTTCACCAGATTATCTACGGCTTCTTTTTCGGTGAGATAGGGCTGGGCAAGGGTTTTGCGGTATCCGGCTAATTCATCTCTGAATGCTTTTGAGGTATCAATTCCCATTTCTTTTGCTTCTTTCACCTTGAGGCGGAAGATGGTGTATAAATCCAAATACTCTTCGATTGATTTTTTATCGAGCGCTGCGCCATCTTTATTATTATTTTTTTTGTAAATACTCAGAAATTCATCTACGGTGACTTTGTCATTGCCGATGGTCATGAGCACTGCATCTTTGTTTTGAGAAAAGGAAATGTAAGAGGTAAGATGGCAGATGGCAGATGTAATACAAACTGTAAAGAAAAAATGCAATTGTTTTTTCATGGGAATTATTTTTTATGGCGTTGTTTTATGAGTGGCAAATTTAATATTCTTTTAATAACTTCATTTGTTAAAAAAACTTAATTGGCAACCCTAACCAATTCAACTTTTCTATATTTGCCACCATGTGTTTTTTAAGAAGAAGATATGTATTGACACAACTCTTGTGCTTGCTGTTTTCTTTTTCTCTTTTCTGCCAGCAAATACAAACATCCCCCTTACCCCCTTTATTAAGGGGGAATAATACAGAAAACAAATTTCTGATTGGAGAAAAGGGATTTTATCCGCTTTATAATTACTCTACAAAAGAATACCGCGCCCTTCCGCAAAACTGGGCAATCATACAGGATAAGCGGGGTGTGATGTATTTTGGAAATAACCAGGGAATATTAGAATACGATGGCGTTTCGTGGAGAATGATAAAAGTAAATAATGAATCAAATATCCGTTCTTACGCAATAGATGATAAAGGAAAAATATTTTTAGGAGCGCTGGGAGAATTCGGGTACATGTCTCCCGACTCATTGGGAAATATGCGGTATGTTTCCCTTCTTCCGCATGTGGATAAAAATGATTTGGATTTTTCTGACATCTGGTGTACGCAGTCTGCCAAAGACGGCATTTACTTTCAATCTGACAATAAAATTTTCAGGTGGGATGGAAAGAACATGAAAGTATGGAATGCGGAGAAATCTTTTCACAGGATCTTTTATGTGAACGGGCATCTGTTTGTAAGAGAGCGGGAGGTTGGGCTTCTTGAAATTGAAGGCGACAATCTCACGCTGCTAAAAGGCGGAGAAACATTTGCAGAAGAAAGCGTTTATGCCATGATTCCTTTTCCGGGAAAGATTGATAACGGCACTTCTTCCAATATTTTGCTCTGCACAAAAAAGAAAGGACTGTATATTCTGAAACCTTCATTAAAAAATACTTATGAAGGAGCTTCATTTGTACTGGAAAGTTTCCCCACTCAAGTTGATCCGTTCCTGCTTGAAAACCTGAGTTATCACCTGTTGAAAACAGAAGTGGGATATTCTGTTGCCACCGTTACAAAGGGAGCCGTAATCATTGATGCGGAGGGGAACCTTGTCAGTTTTCTGAACAAAGACATTGGGCTGCAAGACGAAACAATTTATTCGCAGTATGTGGATGCTTCAGGAAATTTATGGCTTGCCACCAGCAACGGAATTTCAAGAGTTGCCATCAAATCGCCTGTTACACATTTTACAGATAAAAACGGACCGGGCGGAACTGTGCAATCCATCATCCGGCATAATAACACATTGTATGTTACAACTGTTCAGGGAGTTTATTCACTCAATCCCGGAAATGTAATAAACGGCAATGCGCTTTCTCCTGCCTCATTTGAAAAAATTCCTTCCATTAATGAAGAGTGCTGGGATCTGTATTCATTCAAGTCCGGCAATTATTCCACCCTTCTTGCCGCATCCAACGGAAGTATTTATTCCATTGACGCACAAAAAAGAATTTCTCCCTTATTTCCTTACGGACCCTGGGTTCTTCACTGCTCCAACTTTGATTCATCAAGAATTTTTTTAGGTCTCAACAATGGTTTTGCATCCATTTATTGGAATGGAACAAAATGGATTGATGAAGGAAGCATTCTGGAAATAAAAGAAAGCGTTCGCTCCATCAACGAGGACAAGGATGGCAATGTTTGGCTCGGACATGATAACGGCACCATAAAGGTCAGTTTCAAAAATCATCAGCACGCTGCAAGAAAAAATAATGACACGCAATCTTACCGCTATGTTAAATACAGTTCTTCAGCAGGATTACCGGATGGAAGCGTTGAATTAGAAGATGTGAACGGGGAAATTCTTTTTTTTACTGCGAAGGGAATCTACAGTATGAAAGATGAAAAGTTTTCTCCCGACACTGCATTTGGTTCTCAGTTCTCGGATGGCACCCATCAGGTTTACCGAGTGGCAGTGGATAATCAATCCGGGAAAATATGGATGGAGACCTACTACACTGAAAAAAATAAATTTGAATTCGGGTTTCTGAAAAAAAATAAAAATGGCGGCTATGACTGGATTACCAATCCTTTCTTAACCTATTCTGATGAAATCATTCATGTAATATTTCATGACGGAAACGGCATCACCTGGTTTGGAGGCGCTGCCGGACTTTTCAGGTACGATGCGAATGAAGATGTGAATGAAAGCCAGCCCTTCACTTCCATCATCCGGAAAGTAACCATTGGAAAAGATTCAACCATCTTTAACGGAACATCTTTTGATTCATCAAAGATTACTTCGCTCCTTCAAAATCAATTGCTGAAATATGAATTGCCGTTTGCAAATAACTCTATCATTTTTGAATTTTCCGCTCTTGATTTTATTAATGAAGGGGCTGAACAATTTCAATATTTCCTGGAAGGATTTGACAAAGAATGGAGCAACTTTAAGCACGAAACAAAAGCGGTGTATACAAATCTTCCGGAAGGTTCTTATTCCTTCCACGTAAAAGCAAAAAATGTTTTTAATAAAGAAAGCAGTGAAGCTATATACGAATTTGTTATTCTTCCTCCGTGGTACAGAACCTGGTGGGCGTATGTGTTATACGTGCTTTCTTCTATAGGATTTATTTGGGGAGTTGTTACTTATTTCTCACACGGACTGAAAAGAATCATCCGTGAGCGCACTGCCGAAGTGGTGAAGCAAAAAGAAGAAATTGAATATAAGAACCGCAATATCACTGACAGTATTAATTACGCCAAAAGAATTCAGGAAGCAATTCTTCCGCAGTATGAAATAATGCGAAGCAGATTTCCGGAAAGTTTTATATTATACAAGCCAAAAGATATTGTTGCCGGAGATTTTTATTGGTTTGCTGAGAAGGACAGAAAATTTATTATTGCTGCCTGCGACTGCACCGGTCACGGTGTGCCGGGCGCATTCATGTCACTCATCGGCTATTCTCTTTTGAATGAAGTGCTGCTTGAAAAATCATTCTCCGATCCGGCTGCCGCTCTCGATTCAATGAAAAAAGGAATCGTAAAATCATTAGGTCAAACAGGGCAGTCAGGCGAACAGAAAGACGGGATGGATATGTCGCTCGTGAGTTTGGAAGTATCTCTTGTAGGAAAGAAAATAAATCACAAACTTTGCTATGCCGGAGCAAACAACTCGTTATACCTGATAAGAAAAGGAGAACTGATAGAACTTACAGCCGACAAAATGCCTATCGGCATTTATCTTGGTATAGACAAACCATTCACCAATAAAGAAATGCTCCTTGAGCCGGGCGATACCTTCTATTTATTTACCGATGGCTATGCCGATCAGTTTGGAGGAGACAAAGGGAAAAAACTGACCAAGAAACGATTTAAAGAAATTCTGCTTTCGTTGCAAAAAGAAAATCTCGGTGACCAGAAGAATATTCTGGAGAACAGTCTGAATGAATGGGCAGGAACAGAACAGCAAGTGGATGACATACTTGTTATTGGAATCAGAATTTAAGAGCCCATCCCTTCCCTTCCCAAAGGGAAGGGTGAAAAGAAAAATAAAACAACAAATAATCATAGTCTGTCAAAAAAGTCCTTCCCTTCGGGAAGGATTTAGGATGGGCTTCTAAACAAACAATACCATGAAAACAGATGTGTACACAAAAACTGTTCTTACAATTATTGCAGGAGCATTAATCCTTATTGCGTTTCAGAACACGGATTTTTTTCCGAAAGCAAACGCATCAAAATCAACGGCAGCATTCGCAGCCATTCCGTTAAACCCCGATGGCTCCATCAATGTAAAATTCACTGAAACCATGAAAGTGAATGTTGCAGAAGTAGGTGGCAATTACATTTATGGAGCAATGCCTATCAACATTAAGGAACTCAGCGGAAGCTCTATCAATTCAAGTTATGGAATTCCGGTGAACATTGAAGCGGTGGATGGCTCAAGTATTTATGGAGCAGTGCCTACGAAGGAGAAGAACTGACATTTGATATACCAAGATTACACAGATTTTAGAAAGATTACACCGATTACTTGTCCCGAAGGGATGGATTCCCAATTGCCTTTCATCGGTGTAATCTGTATTTGCCTTTTGGCGCCTTGCGCCATGGCGCGTTTCGCGCTCATCGGAAATATGTGTAATCCAAGTATAACAATCCAACCTCCATTTTTAGCGAATAAATGAAGGTTTAGACAAACTTGTTTTTTTCATTTTCTCATATCAGGAAATGACTTTCTCATATCAGGACTTACGCAAAAAATACAAATATGCCACTGATTCACAGATTTTTTCTTTCTTAATCACTGATGTTACGCAAATACATTTTTACCGCAGAGTTCGCTGAGGTTTTACGCAGAGAACCGCTGAGAATACAAGATTGCATTTTCTCTGCGGCTCTCCGCGTGTTGTTTTCTCTGTGTTCTCTGCGGTTAATTGCTTTTCT